>CALDEW010000071.1 GCA_937942355.1 uncultured Pirellulaceae bacterium
GCCGATCTGGTTTCCTCTAATTCTGACGATGGCGCCGGGTGCAATTCTTACGTCTTCGCCGGATTGGCCGAGGATCTCGGCGCGTTTGGTATCGTCGTGATAATTGTTGCTTTGGTTGCAATAGAGCGTGAACTTTCGAAACTCTTCAGCGCTCAACTCGCCACCGTGTTCTTGTTGTACTGACATTAGGTTCCGTATTTGAATCGACTGGCCGGGCGGCCTCAGGGTAAAATTTAGCCGTGCCGCAGATCTCCAAATTCATCAACGACTCGAAACGCGCGATCTGAAGTCGCACTCTTTGAATCGAACTCGAATTCTACTTTAGCCATTGAGCCGGCTCAATCGCTTCCAAAGAACAAGAATTGCATGGCGCAAAGCACTACACTCTGGGAATCGATCACCCTTTGGAGCGTAAGATTTATTGGAGTTCTGAGTCGAAAACAATGCCTGCTGCTCAGTTGCGGCACGGCGGCACTACTTACTTTGATAAGAAATACACAAACCGGCTGCTGTATTGGAGCGCAGGAACATTTTTAAACTTGCCGCAGCAAGTGCTAAGCACTATAATAATTATGAACTTCGCTGTCCTCCACTCACTTATGGCAGAACGAGCATGCTTAATTCCCTCCATCGGCTGCCGCTTACCTGTTTCGCGCTTTACGCATTTTCTACGGCGTTCATGATCTGTTTTGTAGGATCAACGGCTTGGTCACAGGTTGTGATTTACGAAAACAATTTCGATGACGATGCGACAGGGACCTACTCGATCTCAAATCTCAATGCGGACTGGAACAATCCGCCGTTTGACAATGGCGTAGAAGAAGGTCGAGTTTCAATCGTTGACAATTCTGAAGCCTTCTCGGGAAAGTCGCTGGAGGTTACTTATCCTGAAGCGCAACACCGTTCGGCGAACTCGGGAGCGCAGTGGCAGCTCCATTTTGATCAAGAATTCGATGAGTTGTTTGTGGAATACAGAATCAAGTTTGGTGCTGGCTTCGACTTTGTACGTGGAGGAAAACTGCCCGGGCTAATTGGCGGCACCGCGAACACCGGCGGAGATGTTCCCACCGGCACCGATGGCTTCAGCGCTCGAATGCATTGGCGTACCGATGGATCGTCGGGGTCTCCGCTGGATCGTGACCAAGCCAACATAACTCAATATCTTTACCACCCAGATCAGCCCAATACATTTGGCGAAGATTTCCGCTGGGACGATTCGGCATCAGGAGACTGGGCGTTTTTTGTTTCTGACCGATGGTACCATCTCCGCCACCGAATCGTCATGAACTCAGTCGTCAACGGTGAAGGTCAACATGATGCCATCGTACAGGCTTGGCTTGATGGACAACTGGTAATGGATTTAGACAACATCAGGTTTCGTGACACTGAGAGTTTAAAGATCGATGGTTTCTACTTCAGCACGTTCTTCGGCGGTTCGGGCAATCAGTGGAACACGTCCAAGGAAGAAGTCGCGTTCTTCGACGACTTCAAAGTCTTTACACATATATTAGGAGACGTTGATAGAAATGGAGACGTTAACTTTTTTGACATCGGTCCCTTCATTGTTCTGCTTACCAGCGGTGACTATCAAACCGAAGCAGACACCAATGAAGACAATGCTGTTAATTTCTCCGACATTGCGGAATTCATCGCGCTGCTGACCAGCTAACGGAAAACGACCGAAACCCAGCAGCTAAAGAGCCTCCAGCCTCTCCGCAGCCTCTCCATTTACGCTGGCCTTTAGCGCCAAGCCCTTAGTTGCTCGCAGGAGCCACCAGCCTTACATGCGGTGCCGAAAACCTCACTCCCTTTGCGGGTTTTACCCTCAGGCAAGCGTGGCAAACCTTAACGACCGCTAGCAGCAATCGCCTGCACCATTTGAGCCGAATCTTCTTGTCACAATAGCTATGCATGGGGTTTTGGGTGGCGATATTATGTGTGCGATTCCGATGTTCCATTCATTGAAATAGATGCCGCGCTCGCAATCAATTACGTGGTTGCTGCGGCGATCTAATGTTCAGGAGGAACAAAAACTATGATCCAACGCCGTCAATTTCTTGCCACCGCAGCCGGTCTTACAACAGCCGCCGTTTTAGCGCCCAAAAGCCGCGCCGACGCCGTCGGTCGCAACCTTAATTGGTACTGCGACACCATCGAAACCGTCGCCCATACCAAATCCGATCGCCGCCCCGTCGTCACTGGCGTCGCTCTGCAGCAAACCGGAGACCTCTTAGCCATCGTCGGCGACGACCACTACGTTTGTATCTACGACCTTATCCAGAAAAAGATATCCCAGCACAGCAAACACCACAAAGACTGGGTCCGTGCGTCGCAGTTCTCGCCTGACGGGAAACGTTTGGCGACTGCCGGCAACGATCGAAAACTTATAATTACCGACGTCAGCGATATTGAGCGACCGGTCATTGAAAAACGCCAACCAGAAGCCATTATCGCCATCGCGTATTCTAACGATGGATCAAAACTAGCGACCGTTGGGTTTGAGCGCAAGCTTCGCATCTACGACGCGCAATCGGGCCAGAGAATTGCTGAACAGAACTGTGATTGTTCAGACAATCGCTGCGTTGCGTTCTCTGCTGACGACAAAATGATCGCCGTCGGGGGTCGTAGTGGAGCCATCAAGGTCTGGTCGACTGACGGCATGGCTGAGATCGCCACCTTTAAAAAACATCGTCAACGGGTGAGATCCGTTTCTTTCACCGCCGAAAATCAGATTCTCAGCGCTGGCGAAGATCAAGTCATCCGATTGACAGATCCCCGCAACCCCGCGGCCACCAAAGAGACCGCGCGTTTGGGAGCGAAACTGTTCGCGACACAGATCATTGATCGCAACTTCTTCGCCACCGGCGGTAGCGACAATCACGTTCACATCTGGAACATCGGCGCGATGGCGGCGCTGGGGTCACTGACGGGACACACCGGCACCGTATCATGCTTAGACGCCAAAGAAAACATGCTCGTATCGGGAAGCTACGATGCTTCGGTGCGAATTTGGAGAACCGAGATGGATTCGTCGGCAATGAACTTGCCAGTCGTTGAAGATCGTCACACGAAATTGCCAGCGGGATGGAACCCGACGGCGGTTAAATAGTCTTAAGCTGCGTTGCTGTTCGTTCGAATCACCACGCTCTTTCACATGGAGGTAGAGAGTTGGGCCTTATCAATAACATCTCGAATCGTATCTTGGGCAAAGAAAAAAATGCTCAGGCTGACAAAATCATTAAGCAAGCGACGCTGCGCCGGTGCCACTTCGAAGCGATGGAGGAACGAAAGGTACTTTCCGCCGATCCCGTTGTCGCAGGTGTGACCTACCTTGAAGGCGACGAAGGCGGCGACGGTCAACCCGATCACTTCGAAGTTACCTACGAAGGCGGATCGGACACCACCGAACTAACGCAGTTTGTTATCAGCGGTGACCAAGACTTGTCGGGCACGCTAAGCGATGGAGACATGTTCTTTGACGCCGATGCCGCCAGTCCTGGGACAGCTGAGTTTCACGGTTTTCAGTTTGATGCCGCTAATAGCTCCGGCATCAATGCGTCCGACATTAGGTCCGCTGTCGTTTCCGCCGACGGACTTTCGCTAACGGTCGAAGTCGACAACTTTGTCGCCGGAGATGTTCTGGCATTCACCATCGACGTTGATGAAGTGGAAGGACGCCGCAATGATCGTATTGCCTCAGGCGTCGAATTCGAGAGCAGCCTATTCACCGCAACCTTTGCTGACGAACACTACACGTTTGAAGGCCTCGACGTTTCGGTAGATACGACACTGATTGATGGATTCCAACAAACGCAAAACGAAGGTCTGTTTTACGACGAGTACGACGATCTTTTGGCCGAAGGCGAAGCTATCTCCGGCGGACTGTTGGAATTGACGCGTGACAATGAATTAGGCCTTGAAGACCGTACTGCTGGCGCTGTAGACGCTTACGAATTGGTCGAGAAACCGATCGCCATCTCCGGAACCGTTTTCCACGACGAAGATCTTGACTGCGTCCATGACGGCACCGAAGAAGGAATTTCGGGCGTCAACATTGACCTGCAACTTCTCAACGAAGCAACAGGCCAGTACGAAACTGTCGCCTCCACAGTCACCGACCAGAACGGCGACTACGAATTTGGTTTGGACCTTGGGCTGACGCCAGGCACTTACCAGTTGGTGCAGACACAGCCCGATGGATATTTGGATACCGGTGCTGTCGCTGGAACTGAGGGCGGAACGGTGCGTGATGATGCCAGCGGAAACGGCAACATCATCGGTCAGATCGAAATCCCGCTGGGCAATACGGTTGCAGCAAACAACGACTTTAAGGAAGTCCTGCCTGCCTCGCTCGAAGGCAACGTCTGGCACGATGAAGACGACGATGGCGTGTTCGACAATGACGAAGACGGAATCGCCAACGTACTGATCCAGGTAACTCGCGTTGGAGCAAAACCGGGCGTCGCCGTCGACCCATTCGCCGATACTGAAACGTTCTTTGTCCGCACCGATGAAAATGGTCACTACAGCGTCGACGCGCTTCCGCCAGGAATCTATGAAATAGTCGAAATCAATGATTACCCTGAAGGCGCAGATCCGCTGGTCGACTTCATCGACGGGAAAGATTCCGTCGGCAACGTACTTGGCGACGTCAACGGAGAAGTGTCAAACGACAGATTCACTCAAGTGGAACTTTGTCCGGGAGACCACGGAACTGAATACAACTTTGGTGAACTCAAACCCGCTTCGGTCAGTGGCTATGTCAGCGTTGATACGCCCGGTCAATCGAAACTATCGCCGGACGATCCAAACTTCCGTCCCATTGAAGGCGTAACCATCCAGCTGTTCGACGAAAGCGGGAGCTTGGTTGCGGAGACTCAAACGGACGCTAACGGCAAATATGAATTTGACGACTTGGCCCCAGGAACTTACTCGATCGCTCAAATCCAACCGGGCGACTTCATCGACGGTGCTGATGTTGTCGGAACGATCGACGGAGCAGCAGTTGGTTCCGCCGCCAATGACCGATTCAATCAAGTTGTGCTCGGTTCGGGCGACGAGGCTGTCAACTATAACTTCTGCGAAGTCGAACCCGCGTCCATCAAAGGAACCGTTTATCACGACCGAAACGACAACGGCATCCAGGACCCTGGCGAAGAAGGCATTGAGGGCGTCGTCATTCAACTGTTTGATGTTGATGGAAACGTTATCGCCGAAACAACGACCGACGCCAACGGCGACTATTGTTTCGACGGTCTTGCACCCGGCGAGTATAAAATTCGCGAGCAACAACCGGACGGCTTCGTAGATGGACAAGATACCGTTGGCAACGTCGACGGAGTGACCAACGGTGAACATGGAAACGATGAATTTTGTGTCATTATTTTGAACGGTGGTGACGAGGGCGTCGAGTACAACTTCGGTGAACTGCAATTAGCGGAGATCGCTGGTTTTGTCCATGTCGACAATGATGGTGATTGCTTCTTCGGAACGACACCCGCCGACCGGCCGATTGCTGGCGTAACGTTGGAACTTTTGGATGCCAACGGCAACGTATTGGCGACAACGACGACAGCCGAAGACGGTTCTTACAGCTTCACGGGCCTTCTCCCAGGCACCTATTCCATCCGTCAGACTCAACCGGACGGATTCTTCACCGGTGGTGAAAACGTTGGGGATGGAGACGGCGACGCGTCTGAGAACTTGATTGAGAATATAACGATCGAATCTGGACAGAGGTTGACTCAGTATAATTTCTGCGAGCACGAAGCGGCGGAGATTCACGGGCGTGTTTGGGAAGACGGTCCGGCGTTTGAAACCGAAGACGGGACATTACCTACAGACTTTCGCGATCAGCGCGACAGTGTCTTTCAGGCCGGTGTTGACACGCCGATCGAGGGCGTTCGGTTGGAATTATACTTTTTCATCGACCCAGCCGGTGGCGGTGAAGGACAGATTGCTCCGCGTCCTGTGACGATCAGTGAAGTTGACCCCGATGAATATCCGCACATCGACGCCTCGGATCCGAATGCACCAGTATGGGTCGAAACCAATGCAAACGGCGAGTACTGGTTTAGCGGTCTTGAAGCAGGCAACTACATTGTTTTAGAAAACCAGCCTGATGGCTTCACAGACGCTAACGACGTCGTGGGTACAACGACTGGATTTACCATCAACAGCGACGCAGAATTTGAACAAGCTATTGCTCCACTGACACGTGCGTTCTCCGATGTTCAATTGCAAGATGTCGTAGCCGGAATTCAAGTCGAAAACGGAGGCATCTCTCAGCTGAATAACTTCACCGAAGTTTCCGTAACGGTATTGCCACCTGTTGATCCGCCGACACCGCCGACGATCAATCCTCCTACGCCAGCCGATCCAACGCCACTGGGCAACCCTGTCACACCGCGTCCGGGCATCACGGGTCTTGGTGGACTGGCGGGGTCTGAGCCGAGCGCGTTCACTCAATTTGTTGGAACAGCGCGTGGGGGATCTTTCCAGAATCAGCAGGCTGCCACACCCGAAGATCCCTACACGTGGCATCTAAGTGTGATCAACGGCGGTCAGCCTCGTGCCTACGGTGGCGACGGTGCAGCGGATTCGATCTGGCATCAAGCGGGCCATATTGATTCAACTGATTGGAACCGTTACGACATGACCGAAGCCGTCTGGACATTCACTTCGATGGATGAGGACAGCGACATTTCCGTTAAGTCTGAACGATCGACATTTGGAATGTTGGGGGGGACTCCTTTGGCGGGCGACTTTGATGGCGACGGCATCGATGAGATGGCGGTCTTCAAGGATGGGTACTGGTTGATCGACATCAATCACAATGGCCGCTGGGATCAAGAGGATCTATTCGCCAAACTTGGCGACGTCGAAGATCGACCGGTCGTCGGTGACTGGGACGGTGACGGCAAGGACGATATCGGAATCTTTGGTCCAATGTGGGAACGTGACGAAGAGGCCATTGATCAAGAACCCGGTTTGCCCAACCCTGACAATGATTTGGTCACGCGTCCCAAGAACGTTCCGCCAGCGGATGACGATGGAGCCAATGGAGCTCGAGTAATGAAGTTGTCCAGTTACGGGCAAGACCGCTCCGACGTTGTCGACCATGTGTTCGGAATTGAAGAAGGAACGATCATGCCGGTCACAGGCGATTGGAACGGAAACGGCATACGATCCATCGGAAAGTTTGTCGACGGACATTGGGAAGTCGACATCAACGGCGATGGGCGCTTTGACCACGAAGACGAAACATTCGACTTCGGTCGCGCAGGCGACACACCACTGGTAGGTGATTTCAATGGAGATGGCATCGAAGAAATCGCCGTCTATCGAAGCGGAAAGTGGTTGATCGACACCGACGGAAATCGTGAACTGACCGCGACGGATAAAACCTTCGAACTCGGCGGCGCAAACGACAGACCTGTCGTTGGTGACTTCAACGGAGACGGAATTGACGAACCTGGTTTGTACTCCGAAAAACCAACGTCTGATATCCAGCTATAATGATCCAGCAATAATGCCGGAGAAATATCGTGAATAAGTGTCTTGTAAATTTGAACTTGGCGGAAAGTTGCGAAACAGTTAGCCTTACGCATATTCTTATGCGTGAATTTACAGAGTGGTTATTCAAATCAACAGAAAGCTGTATACTGACGGAGTCGAGCAGACTTTTCAGATATTGAATCGTTAATATTAATATGTCCAGCACTCAACCTGAACGTCCGATGATTTTGGGCAATTGCATTTCCTGCAATGGCCTGATGCGAGTGCCCGTGACGACGGATGTGACCCATGTTGCGTGTTGCCCTCACTGCGAGAAACGATTCCCGGTTCAGCAATTAATTGCCTCCGCGATTCCGGCGGCCGAAATTATTGAAGGGGAAGTCGCAGAAGACTATACGCCTGTTGTTGATAGAGTGCGCGAACCCGTCGATGACGATGCTGTTAAACCACGTGTTAAGTTCGAGGTGCCGAAACAGATTTATAACGGTGCCAAGCACCGGCGACGACGACGCCGCCGTTCGCGTGGATCAGATGAACGCAAGGAACAGGCGGTCAAGGAAGCCCAGCGTTCACGGGGTTCACGTCCTAAAATTAACGCATCCTCTGTCCCGGTGGCATCTACTCAGTCCGCATCTGATGCAGAATCTGCTGACACGAAAGTGATTGACGAGGTGCCCACCGCATCGTCGCGATCTAATTCCGCGTCAACATCATCTTTCTCTTCATCGTCGTCATCTTCGTCTCGTTCTCCATCGTCTTCGTCACGTTCTTCGCGCGGCAAATCAAGCAGCAGGCGTTCGTCCTCCAGCCAACCGGAAGAGGAACCGGATTCGGTCGTTGAGTGGCTGAAGATTGGTGTGGGAGGATTTATCGCATTTCCTTTGGCCTACTTGGGGCTAATGTGGATTGTAGGATTGGATCCTTTCGGGATCGCGCCGACGATTCATCGAGTCGCGCCTTTTGTTGTGCCGTCTCGATTTATTGAAGAAGATGTTTTGCCAGAGTTCGAAGATTTAGATTCTGACGTTGGCGAAAGTCTTCCCATGCCTTCTCTCGATCCTGACGACGTCCGATTCTAACTCGGTCGCTGACGAGTGTATTTTCTTTTGGTTCAACTGACACTCTTTGCATTTGAATTGCGCGCCTACGGGGAAATCCTGACAAGTAACGAAATGTTGACGCGCGGTTTGCGAAGCCACCTTCCCTGAAGACGGCATCGTTCGGGTTTAATGAAGTCTAAAATATTTTGACCGGCAAGATATGCCGGAACGTTTGGCGTAATTAGAATGTTAATTTTGTCAGCCGCTAAAACTTCCTTTTTCGTCAAAATTTGCTAATTTCCGTTTACGCCAAAGTCGGCCTTCATTTATACTTACGGCCTCTCTTTCGGTGAACGATTTGACGATTACCCGGTCATTTCGGTTGTGACTGGCCGCTTCCTGCCATGTTTTTTCGATATTCCGTTTTGGGTTCATAAATCCAATGGCCCATCGGATGGTCCTTTGAGTAATCTGAGACTAATAAAGATCTAAGCAATTTTTTAGGAACGCACTGTGATGACCAAGCGCACACCCGCCAACAACCCCACATCCCGTCGAGCAAAGAAACAAAGTCTTAAACAAGCGCGACCTGCGGCTCGCCGACGTACAGGTGGCTTGCAATACCAAACGCTTGAGCAACGCTTGCCGCTGGATGCCAGTGCAGCTTTCGCAGGAGGCGTACTGAGCCTCAGCAATTTCACCGGGAACGATCTAGAGGTCAGTTTCGACCAAAACTCAGCAGAACTTACCATCACGCTGGGCGGCGATGAAAATTGGCGTCAAGATCCAGGCGGAGTATCTTTCCCTGAGGCCGATGAGGGTCTTGGAAATGTGCTAGTAGCCACCGGTGTAACCAGCCTGTTCATCGACTCAAACCAAGGTTTCGATGCCGATCTCGATATTCGCGGACTCTCCCTCACCTCGTTGTCAGTCAGCAATGGCGGTGATATTGACATCACTTCCGACGGATTCACAGCGATCAATACCGAACTCGAATCCACCGGTGGGAATATCGAACAGAATGGCGGGGGCGCCAGTTTCGGCAACCTAAGATTCCTGTCTCGAGGAGACACTACCTTTAACAATTACACGGCGACTTCATTTGGCGGCTTCGTCCAAGGAGACTTGAACATCATTTCCGATGGGAATGAGGATGTATTGATCGATCTTTTCTCCGATGAAAATGTCGCCCTTCCGCTGGATCCTAATTTCTTTGGCGGCGGAGTAGGTTTATCCGTCGGGGGCAATGCGAACATCCAGTCGAATTCAGGAAGTATTCGCCAAACACTAGAGTCGTCCATCATAAACGGGGGAACGTTCAACGCTTCGGCTGTGGTTGTAATTGAAGAAGATCCGGACACCGGAGAGGTATCCGGAACGAGCCTTGATTTTAGCCATCCTGGTAACAACTTTGAGACAGTTAATGTTGAAAGTCGTAGCGGAGATCAGTTTGTTTCAGTCCTTGTTTTCGACGCAAATGATTTTCAAGTACAAAACGCGAGCTCAGAGACGATTACACACTTGGCAGCGGGACGTGGTAACGCAGGAAATCCAGTACGAAACGAAGTCACTAACATTTTGACACCGTTAAATGGCACCTTGACAGTGTCAAATCGGATAGAAAGTACCAATGTCGTCCTCCAAGCCAGTGATGGAGTCACACAGAATGACGGCAGCCTTATCAAGGTTGACCTGTTGCAGCTTGGTGGTGCAGAGATTTCCGAAGGCAGCGGTGACTTCATTTTCAATGGAACGATTGAAGGCCCTGATCCAGATGCGCCGGGGGAGCTGGAAGAGTTCACCTTCGCGGCGCGGGTGCGAGGTAATCTCGACTTCAACACGACCTCCGAAATTACACTCGTCAGCGAACCGCTTTCCTACCCGCCAGACGAAATCGATCCGCTTTCTGGAGCAGAGGTGGGACGCCCGGATGAGTTATTTGAAAGCTCTTGGGTAGATGGAAACGCACGTATCAACGCGAACCGGATCGACTTCGATGTTGATTTTGAAACTACCAAGTTTGTCTTGACGGTTGAGGCGGATGTAATCCAAGACGTCGGCACTTCCGTGGTAACGGATCAGTTATACATTACGGGAAAGGAAATTGATCTCAGCAACGACACCAACGACACAGGTCAGCTTGCCGCCCACGCTTTCGGAGACGAATCTTTTTTCCGTTACAGTGACGTCGGCACATTTCGGATCGTCAGCCTTGACGGCAGTATCGAAGGTGCCAGCGCAGACATAATGGATCCTGTTTTGATAAGCGGGTTATCAACCGAGCGATTGCCTAACATCGGAATTGGTGTAGAAAGTTTCATCGACATCAGTACAGGTTTGGGTGGCCCGGTGGATAATCCTCGTGTTGGTGTTCCGCCGGTAATACTGGACAACGTCGAGACATTCGAAGTCATTCGCGATGACAACATCGCTCAATTTCAAACCGACGAATTTGGTGAAAACGGCCGAGGGGTCTTTTTTGTTGAATACATTTACGATGGAGTTTCACCATTTCAATTCATCGCTCAGGCGATTGACGAAATGGGGGCACCCTCTGATGATTTCGACCCCGAACTGGCTCTCTACGATGAAGTTGGAAATCTTGTCTTCGTGTCGGATGACCCGTCTTTGAGTTTGAATTCAAGCATCAGCAATGAAGATATCATTGGCGGCCTGGCTCCTGGACGCTACTACCTCGCCAGTGCAGCTTTCAGTGCCACCTTCGGTGACGACTTTGACGTGCAGACGGAATTCGACGATGGCACTCCAGAACAGCCAACGGGAACACTTTTTATCACTTTAGATTCTCCCAGCGACAATCCCGATGAACCCTACGAAGAACTGTTGGATCGTTTAGAGTCCTTCACTGCTCCCGAGGTCCGTCGAAGTTTCTTTCAGGACGACGATGCACCCATCGATACTGAGAAGCTATTCGTGACAGTACTGGAAGACGGTTCGATTAATTTCACCAGTCCATTAAACCAAATTGACGAACTGTGCATTTTTGAAACAGACGATTTCGTTTTCCACTCGTCTTCTACAATCAACATCGACACCCTCAACGCTGACGGCGACGTTCTGTTGACTGCCCCAGGTGAGATCATCGTCAATAACCTGACATCTGAAGGGGATGTGGAAATCACTACGCCCGAAAGAGTATTAGGGGAAAACCTGAGCGCTGCTGGTGACTTCAATATTTCGGGAGATCTCGTTAATCTTTCTGAGGTAACCTCAGGCGGCGAAGTTGCGATCACTGCCACAAGTACAGCTTTGTTAACGGAATTCGATGTGACCGAAAGTATCGCGGTTGCATCCAGCAGTGACGATATCGTCGTCGATGGCGTTCGTGCCCAGGGCGACGTTAGTTTGGCGGCGGCGGATGATGTTCGAGTTGCCAGCCCCAACGGAATTCGTCGTTTGCAAGCTGAGAACCTGCTACTTTTTGTAGACAACGTCAACAATGACAACTTTAATGGAGCGTTCTTGTTCACCGATGTTGACTCAATCACATCTCGTATTGAACGCGGGGGCCAGATCTTCGTTAACGAACAGTCGGATGTTGATTTAGAACTAATAACTATCAGAGGCCCAATTTCGCTGCAAGCCAATGGGAACATTACGGGCAATGCAAACGTCACCTTGCCAGGTCACGACATCACACTGATTGCTCGCGGTGATGGAGCGGACATTGATGTTGAATCGGTTACGGTACAAGGCAGTAACGACAATGTGCGGTTGTTTGCCGGTGATGATATCACGGCTAATGTTCAAGCTGGAAACTTACAGGCTCAAGCATTAAATTCGGTTGAAGATCAAGATGTTTCCGTACTGCTTAACACGACCGTAAGGACTCTCAATGTTAGCGCCGGAGTAATGTCCGACCCAGAAGCCAATCGTGGTGACATCATTGTCACCGAGTCCAACCCCTTGATCCTGACGCGTGCGGTCGCCGCGCATGGGACAATCTCTGTTTCTGCTGACGGAAATGTTACAACCGGCAATGTTCAATCCAATAGAATTTCCTCCGGTAATGCGATCGAACTTAACGCCAACGGAATTAATTCTGATCTTTTGACCTCGCGTGTTGTCGTAAGAGACGGTACAGGCGGAGTTTTGTTAACCGCTGGCGATGACATCGTTGATGGCAACGTTAACGACCGGTTAGCCGTTGTCGCACACAGAGTCACGTTCCAAGCTGGAAACAACACAATCGACACATTCAATGGAGTGATTGGTCATACATTCGCTAAGGAAATTTCTGTGACCACCAACAGCAGTGCCGAGGCTGGTGTCTTCTTGTTCAACACAGGTAACGCCACGATCAACAACACGACGATAACGAATGGCCAATTCAGTTTGACCAACAGGAGTGGTGCCGTTCGAATCGACGATATTTCGATCCTTTCGGATCGGCTTAGCAATCGCGTCTTTGTGAAAACCAGCGGAACTGGTGGCGACATACTGGTTGGAGACATTGATGCCGGCCGCAACGGCATTATCACCCTCGACTCCGCCGACGATGTGCTGGATACGGACTTGCTGGACGATCTGTTCACCCGCGGCGAGGTATTGAATGTCATCTCTCGCAACAATAAAGCGGACAGCTTCGACGGTATCATTCTAAATATCGACGTGGATGCATTGTCTGACCGGGCACTCAATGGTGGAGAAACATTCGTGCGACGACAAAGCTAAAACGCTGAACGAAGAAGCAATGAGTAACAATGCCGCTGAGACATTTGTCACAGCGGCATTTTTTTACAGGTATCGAATCGGCAGAATTGAGCAGATTATTCTGCCGTTGGCGGTAGTTGTTCCGCCATTGGCTTGTTAGTCTTAAGGATGTCGATACCGCTTGTTGCTTCCGCGATTCCTTGTCATCGTAGTTAAGAAGCTGAAAGCAAACCATTGTCCAACGTACAAATTTAACTGAGGAAATCATGTCAAAACCAACCTCTGAAACATCAAACCGCAGAGATTTCATTAAAGGTAGTGCCAAGCTTGGAGCTGCGGGTGCAATCGGCGCTGGATGGACGTTTGCCTCAACCGCAAACGCGGACGCCCAGCCGGATGCCAACAGCAAATTCCGAATCGGATTCATCGGCCCAGGTGGACGAGGTTTCGGCGCACACGTCAAGACATTGGCTAAGTTACAGGTCGAAGGACAGCCGATTAAACTTGTTTCGGTGTGTGATGTTTACAACAAACACGTAGATCGGGCGGCAGATTACATTAAGGAACAGACGGGCAACGCCCCCAGCAAATACGTTGACTATCTGGAGATGATTGAGAAAGAGGATCTCGACGCAGTTTGCATCGGCACGCCAGACCATTGGCATCACAAACAGGTCATCGACTCGCTCAACAGTGGACTTCATGTGTACTGCGAAAAACCGATGACCAAAACAGTAGAAGAAGCCATCAGTGTGCTCAAAACATGGCGTGAATCTGGCAAAGTGATGCAGGTCGGCGTTCAATCGACCAGTCTCCCTTTGTGGCCCCAGGTCAACGAACTGTTATGCTCCGGGAAACTTGGGAAGGTCTTAATGTACCAAACCGAGTACTTCAGAAATTCTTCGATGGGGCAGTGGCGATACTACGGACTTGAAGAAGAGATGACGCCTCAGAACATTGACTGGAAGCGTTGGCTTGGCGTCGACGAGGGGCTATCGGAATACGAAGATTTCGATCGCGAGGTCTTTGCGCAGTGGCGGCGTTTCTGGGCTTTTGGTTCTGGGATGTTCACCGATCTGTTTGTGCATCGGACGACTTCGATGCTCAAAGCCACTGGGCTTAAGTTTCCAAGCCGCGTGGTTGGCGCGGGCGGGATTTTTCTTGAGTACGACGGACGGGGTGTTCCTGACGTCGCGACCGTGGTCGCCGATTTTAAGGAAGGCGTGCAAGGACTGGTCACCGCTACGATGGCCGCGCAGGCAACACCGATCAAGCAGGTCATTCGAGGACACAACGGTTCGCTTGTGTTCGGCAACGGCGAAGGCTTTGACAGCTTTGATTTCCTCCCCGAGCGGCCGCAAGTAACACTGGACAGCAATCTCAAGGAAGAGAAAATCATGACGGAGAAAGTAGAAGACACAACTTATGCGCACTTCAAAAATTGGATCGATGCCATGGTCGCCGGTGATCCAGCAATTTGTAATAACGACCCTGAACTCGGAGCGGCCGCGATCACTAACGTCATCTTGGGCGCTCAAAGTTATCGGACCGGCAAAGCGTATTTCTTTGACGATGAAACCTACACCGTCCATGATGCCGATTCTTCATGGGCCAAGGGTTGGGAAAAGATGTCAAAGGAACGCTCAAAGCCAAAGCATATCCCAGGCTGGAAAGGCGGCGACAAGGGCAGCGTTCTTGCCGAGCCAGACTACATGAAGCTTGCCGGACCTTGGGTCGACGGCAAACCACCACGTAGCAATTAGAGAAATACAACCAATAAAGTAATTGATCGCTTACCAGATCTTGATCCGCTCGTCCTCGGGCTTGTACAGCCGATCACCGGGCTGAACATCGAACGCGTCATAAAAAGCGTCGATGTTCATCACCGGCCCATTGGTACGAAACTGAGATGGCGAGTGTGGATCGGTCAGCAGTCGCTTCAGCATTTCGGCTTCACGATACTTGCGTTGCCAAACGCGACTCCAGCCGACAAAGAACAGCTGTTCGGGAGTCCAGTCTGCAATTTTGTCCTCAGGTAAATTCTCATACGCCATCGCCTTATACGCGATCGCCAGCCCCGACAGGTCCGCAATGTTTTCGCCAAGGGTGAATTTTCCGTTGACATTCTTACCCGGCAAAGGCTGATAGGCGTTGTACTGATCGACCAATTTCTCCGTGAGTTGCTTGAACGTTTTTTCGTCCTCTTTCGTCCACCAATTATTCAGATTCCCATCGCCATCGTACTGGCTGCCTTGATCATCGAACGCATGGCTGATTTCATGACCAATCACGGCTCCAATCCCGCCGTAGTTAA
The DNA here is from genome assembly GCA_937942355.1 of uncultured Pirellulaceae bacterium. Classification (GTDB taxonomy): domain Bacteria; phylum Planctomycetota; class Planctomycetia; order Pirellulales; family Pirellulaceae; genus Mariniblastus. Next base: position 15,547 of record CALDEW010000071.1, read on the forward strand.
GCGCTGCGGGAGCATCAGCGTCAAAGAAGGGCGATTGTAGAATCGCCGCCGGAAAAACGATCTCGTTCTTGGTCGGACTGTAATAAGCGTTGACCGTTTGCGGCGTCATGCCCCATTCTTCCCGGTCAATCGGTTGCCCAAGTTTTTCAACCATGCGTCGAAACTCGACTTGGTTTGATCGCAATACGTTGCCGAACAAATCCTCGGGATCAACCGTTAAGCCTGAATAGTCACGCCAAGCCTTCGTGTAACCAATCTTCGTACGAATTTTTTTTAGTTTCTCACGGGCCTTCACTTTTGTTTCGTCGGACATCCAAGTCAATTCGTCGATCGAATCATTGAAGGCCCTGATTAGATTCCCAACCAGCGCATCCATCTTGGCCTTCGCCTCCGGTTTGAAATGCTTGGCAACATACAGCTTGCCCACGGCGTCACCGAGGGCACCGAATCCGCCACGTCCAGCCACAAGGTCGACACCGCGTTCCCATCGAGGTTTCTGCTGTTGAACATCGGCCAAAGCTTTCTTGAAAAAGTCAAATCCCGCATCGACATAGTCCTGCGAAAGATACTCTTCGTTGGCATCGATAAATTTGAATTTGAGATACGCTTTCCAGTCCTCCAGCGGTGTCTCGGTAAGCATCTGGTTGAGCGTTTCAAAGAAGCTGGGTGTGTTGACGATGACGTACTCAGGCGATTTGATTTCAATCGTTTGAAAGACTGCTTTAAAATCAATCTCAGGCGTCAGCTCACTCAACTCCTCGATTGAAAACTTGTTGTAACGCTCATTTGCATTGCGAATACGAACGCGTGTCCAACTCGCTTCGGCCAACTGTGCTTCGATGGCCAGCACCTTGTCGGACGGAGATTCCGGTTGTTGAATTTCGCTCAGCTTGAAAACCGTGTCGATATAGTCTAAGAACTTGATCTGATTCTCTAACGTTTTGCGGTCGTGTTTCAGGTAGTAATCGCGATCCGGCATAGTCGTGCCATTTTGCACTAAATGCACTGCGTACACCGTGCTGTTTTTTGCGTCTTGGGAAACGTACATGCCCAGCGGAACATCAATGCCGATCGTCATCAAATAGGCCATGTGTTTGACAAGCCCAGGCACGTCTTCAATCGCGTCGATCGCTGCCAGCTCTGCCGTGAGCGGTTCATTGCCCAGTTTGTTGGCGCGATCTACGTCCATAAAACTTTTGTAAAAGTCGCCAACCTTTTGAGCATCGGAACCAGTTTCATGCTGCTGATTGGCCAATTGCTTGATCATTTCGTTACAGCGTTCCTGCGATAGATCAGCCAAGGCAGTAAAAGATCCATAGTTGGACTTGTCCGCAGGTATTTCAGTCTGCTGAAGCCACTTCCCGTTGACGTGTTCAAACAGATCGTCTTGGGGACGCACTGATTCATCAAAATGCGACCGCTCCACCGGAGATTCCCCTGAGGGAGGTGCTTGAGCGAAAGAAAAAGGGGAGCATAGCAGGGCAAAAAGCAGCACCATACAACCGGTGCCAAAAGTAGAACGCTTCGTCATAATGTGGGTCCGTCAATCAAGAGATTTGATACGCCCGGAATTTGGGCTGAGCCGTTAGCATATCAGATTTTGCAATCTCGATTGAAGTGCTGAATTCAAAAATGATTCGCCATTGGAGAAAACAAGCCTCCCAAGAGCGCAATTTATATTAGAAAGCGACCGTAACGCTAGAAAGCGACCGTAACGTTGGGCCAGCCGGACGCCTACGCGTCCTCTTCCATTTGATTCAGCTCTGCCTGTTGGGCTTCCCGCTCGGCAAGTTTCTTCTGCTGAAGCGCTTGATAGTGGGCTTCTGTTTCTCCATTGATGATCTTGTCTTCACCAACGGTTTGCTCAATGTGGAGTAGCATTTGATCGACAGAAGGCCGGTCAAATTTTAGATCATCCAGAACCATCCTCTTCGATCCGCCATCCGATTTGGCCGTCAGCGTAACCAGACCTTTCTTCTCCCAACGCTTTTTGTCAATTTCGACAATGTCTTTGATGTTCATTGAGTTGCCGCGTTTGTCGGATAAGACACCGTCCTTCAGCTCCACCCACTTCCCGATCGTCGTCAATCCAAGATAAAGGCACGCCAGTCCGATCGAAGAAAAGATTGCTCCAATGAAATAGTTGTAAAGCAAAAGGTTGTCAATTTCATCGTTGAGTTTCGGAACTTCTTCCGGCCATTCATTTTCGGCTGCGAGTGCTTGCCAGTTTGACTGCAGTTCACCGTCGGCGATCTCGGACTTGCCGTTCTCGTCCAGAGGGCCTTGCAGCAATTCGTAGGCGTCAGCCCTTTCACGTAATGCGGGGTAGGTTACCAATCCATCTTTCAGGTGCCACGCTCCAAATGCTAACGCTGCAAGTCCAATGAGAAGGTATTTTAGCAAGAAGCCCCGATGAGCGTTGGCTTTGATATTCATTGTGAGAACTGAGTTTGAAGTGAATGTTTACCTGAGCAAAAAATGGCCCAAAAGCTGCCGCCGGTCAGTATGCTTTCTAGCAGTTTTTCGGCCACTGCTAATGTTACTTTTTTTGGCAATCCTGCCGAGGAAGAGCGTATTTTGGTTCTGCGTTGCGAAAAATATAAGGTCTGGAATTCGAAAAATCGTGGCTCCCGCGCTCATCTGGTCGCACCTTGCGTAAGGCCGGAATATCCTTCTTATCGACCAAGCTAGGACATGTTCCAAGGCCGTTGTCGTATCAGGAGGCTATTTTCGTTCAAAAACCGCAGACTAGGTAAGCGTTTTCCCCGCACGGGTGAAAAAATGGGGGATCCGGGGTGAGAAAATTCTGAAATTCGGGTTATGATAGGTGCTTCTGAGTCAATTTTTGAGTTTGAGTTTGAGAAAGTTTACGCTATGGCACCTACAGAAATTACACGGGAACAGTGGGTTCAGGAAACGGAACGTCTCTGTCCCAGCGATAGAGCATACGACGCTTACGTTGCTCTGGAAGAAGAGATCGTCGAGCACACGGATCTTGATATCTCCTACACGTCAGTCTCCCGAGGGAAATCGGACTACGCCACGTTCTCTGGTTCGGCCGGTAAATGTGCCGTTGTTCAAATGTACAAAGGGCAGTGCCAACTGAATTGGCGTTGGAAAGGCACGATGGCGGGGCTGACTGAAGAAGCCAAACAACAGATCGATGCAGCCTACGAAACGTTCCGGTCCACTCTCGACGGAAAAGAAGACAAGGGCTGGGAAACCGTAAAGGTGCTCCGGCTCGGCGAGGAAAACGTCAGAGACGCCGTTATCAAGGTTTCAGAGGAATTGGTGGACGTTGTCAAAAATGTTGCCGCCAAGTAGTCGGCCAACCGACAACTTCCGCATCACGAAAGCATCTAGAGCGAATTCTTTTGAATTCGCTCTTTTTTTACATTTTTAGGTAAAAGGTCGACTCTATCCAGGGGCGAAAAGACGCTAAAGTAGCAGGGGCATCAGCAAAGCTACGGCCCCAGTTCCACCCCCTACACGAACCTCCTATCTAAAATTGAGAAACCATGAGACTTGACGCGATTTCAATCGGTGACAACCCACCCGACGATATTAACGTAATTGTTGAAGTCCCTGTTGGAGGGCAACCCATTAAGTACGAAATGGACAAAGCGTCGGGAACCTTATTCGTTGACCGATTCTTATACACTTCGATGGTCTATCCAGGAAACTATGGATTCGTCCCGCACACGCTATCGGCCGACGGAGACCCGATCGACGTTTTGGTCTGCAACACTCGGGCAATCGTTCCCGGTGCTGTGATCAATTGCCGTCCTCTTGGCGTGTTGATCATGGAAGACGACGCTGGCCATGATGAAAAGATCATCGCCGTACCGTCATCGAAGCTAACGCGGCGCTATGAGAAATTGAAGTCCTACAACGATCTTCCCGAGATTACGGTCGAGCAGATTGAGCACTTCTTTGGTCACTACAAAGATCTTGAGCCTGGGAAATGGGTCAAAATTGCGCAGTGCTGTGAGGTCGACGTGGCAAAAAAGCTGATTCTCGAAGCCATCTCCCGAGAAAACGCGAATCTCGCAGCTAAAAACTCAGTTTAAGTCATCCAGACTACGCGGGAACTGCCGAATAAAATAGAGCTGCTTATCAGAGGTAGCCCAGTTCGAAACCGGCCGTTTTTTTACTGTCGATCCACGCCCGCTGAACTTTGCTGAGATTAAATGAAGATAGCCAAACCACATTTGGATCGTCGAATACGTTGGATCGCTTTGTCGGCAACGGTCGTGGCTGTTATCGCTCTCGGTTCAACGACCTTTGGGCAGATGCCACCCGCGGACTTCAAACGCGGGCAAGCAATCTATGAGCAGTCCTGCGCCGGCTGCCACGGCGAAAAAGCGGAAGGCGTTGAGGGCGTTTACGATTCCCCTCTGACCGGAGATCTACCGGTCAAAGAACTTAGCAAGTACGTCGATCAGACGATGCCCGAGGGAGCTCCTGAGGACTGCGCCGGAGCCGACGCGGAATTGGTGACGGCGTATCTCTATCAAGCCTTCTATTCCAGAACCGCACAGCGCAGGAACAATCCGCCTGATATCGAATTCTCACGCCGAACCGTTGGCCAGTACCAAAACTCAGTGCGTGATATCGTCAAAGCGTTTCGGGGAGCTCCGCGGATCGGCGAAAAACGGGGCTTTAGAACAAGATACAACAGCACGCGCGAAATCTGGAAAGGCAAACCCGCGATTGAGCGTCTTGAGCCGACCATTGACTTTGATTTCGGCGATAAGTCACCAGACCCAGAAAAACTAAAAGATCCCAAACAATTTTCGATCAGTTTTAAAGGTGGCTTGATCATCAAAGAAACGGGAACCTATGAGTTTATTGTTTCTTCGAAGAACGGATTTTCCCTGTCCTGCAATGGCAACGACCAACTCATCGACAATCGAGTAAATTCAACCCAACAGGAAGAGTTCCGAGCGAAGATGCGATTTGACGAAGGCGAAGTCTACCCAGTCGCTCTGACAATGTTTAAGTACAACGACGAAACTGCGAACATAAAACTCGAATGGGTGAAACCCTCTGGCATCCGCGAGGTCATTCCCGAGCGATCAGTTTCCAGCGGTCGGTTCCATCCGATGGTGGTTCTAAAAACAAAATTCCCAGCCGACGACAGCAGCATTGGCTACGCGCGGGGGACAAGTATCTCAGACCAATGGGATTCTGCAACGACACGCGCCGCGATGGAGACAATGAACTTTTTCGAACGTGAGCTGGATTCAATTCTTGCTGATAAATATGGTCGAATAAGACGCCGCCGAAGCAGGGCAACCGAAGAAGAACGAGCAGCAAAAGATCACCAACGACATCTCAAATTCGCGACCGATTTTGTCAAAGCGGCGTTCGGGCGCGAGTTGGACGAGCAAGAAAAACAGTTTTTCGTCGATCGGCAATTTGAAATTGCCTCCAACGACTTGGCTGCGGTCAAACGTACCATGTTGCTGACGCTCAAATCGCCGCAGTTTCTTTATTTAACTTGCTTTGAAAGCGATGTGGATTCTTATGATATCGCAAATCGTCTCTCGATCGTATTGTGGGATTCAATTCCAGATAAAGAACTGACCAAACTCGCCGCCAAAGGAAAACTGAAGGACAGAGAACAAGTCTCCGACGCCGCATGGGAAATGCTCTACAACGCGCGCACACGCCAGAAGTTGTCCGAGTTCTTCTATCATTGGTTGGAGATGGAAAAAGCGTCGCACGCTTCCAAAGACGAGGACATTTATCCCGGCTTTGGGCAGGAACTGATTCAATCGTTGCGCGATTCAATTGACATGTCATTGAATGAAATCGTCTGGTCCGATGAACCCGATTTTCGCAAACTATTGTTGTTTGATGAAATTTATATCGATCAACGGATGGCCGCCTTTTACGGTATCGAAAAGACCGAGAAAGAACGTTTTCAAAAGGTCAGTTTCGAATCCGACCGAAGGTCAGGAATTCTGACTCATCCCTACTTAATGACTGGACTGGCCTACTACAAGAACACCTCGCCAATCCATCGAGGCGTCTTCGTCGCGAAAAGTTTATTGGGCCGTTCGCTGAAGCCACCACCGATCGACGTGGAGCCGTTGGAAGAAGAGTTTGATCCTTCGATGACGACGCGCGAGCGGGTGACGCACCAGACAAAAGAAATCAATTGCAGCGGTTGCCATAGCGTCATCAATCCGCTGGGCTTTAGTTTAGAGAACTACGATGCCGTTGGTAGATTTCGCGACACCGAAAAAGACAAACCGATTGACTCCAAAACGGTCTACCTCTCACCAACATCCGAAGAGGTCGTATTCGACGGCGCGAAAGACCTAGCAAACTACTTGGTCAAAAGCCCGGAAGCTCATCGTAACTTTATTGAGAAGATGTTTGAACATTTCGTTAAACAGCCAATCTATGCGTTTGGGCCCGATGTGCTCGACCAGATGCAAGTAAAGTTCGAGCAATCAAATTTCAACGTTCAGAATCTGATCGTCGAAATTGCAATCGTGGCGGCTACCCACGATGCGAATTTTCCCGATGACAAAAAGAACAACGACGAATAATCAAAAATCTTTGTGGAAGACGCGATGAGTAATTCCTATCGACGACGAGAGTTTCTTTCGAAGCTGGGTGTGGGCGCAGCGGCGCTGCCGTTTGTGGCGGGATTGCCAGCGGTCATGGGGGCTCAGCCTGCAGGCCCTTTGAAACGTAAGAATAAACAGCGCGTCATTGTTATGTTTTCGCCAAACGGCGTTGTACAAGACCAGTACTGGCCTGAAACCGAAGGGGCTGACTTTGAACTCACGCCCATCCTACAGCCGCTGGCAGATTTCAAAGATAAAATGCTGCTGCTTCATGGAGTTTCCAACAAAGTGGGTGGCGACGGCGATAGCCACATGCGCGGGATGAGTTGTTTGCTGACCGGTGCGGAACTGTTGCCAGGAAATATCCAAGGCGGTTCGAACACGCCAGCTGGTTGGGCAAGTGATATCTCAGTGGATCAGGAACTAAAAAACTTCTTGCAGTCGCAGCCAACAACGGCCACGCGTTTTGGTTCACTTGAATTTGGCGTCGAGATCCGCAATGAAGCCGATCCGTGGACACGCATGGTCTATGCCGGGAAGAACCGGCCGATCGCGCCCACCCAAGACCCATACTCCATGTTCACACGAATGTACGGACGCAGCAAAGATGATGATCTACTGCGCAGCGTATTGGATGACGTCAAAGATCAGCTCAAATCCGTCGGTAGTCGTGTTGGAAAAGAGGCGCAAGAGATGATGCAGGAGCACCAGAGCTTTGTCTCGGAGATGGAACGCGATCTGCGCGAAGCGGCTCAACAAAAGCTCGATTTACCAGCGCCGAATTTGGAGGATGGCGTATCCCTACGCCAAAGCAATATGCCAAAGATCTCCAGAATGCAAATTGATCTACTGGTCAACGGTTTTGCCAACAACATGAATCGTGTCGCGACGCTCCAGTATTCTAACTCCGTTGGGCAGGTTCGTATGAAATGGTTGGGCATCAACGAACCCCATCACCAACTCTCTCATGATCCTGACATGAAAGAAGACTCGCAGAAGAAACTGACCAAGATCAACCAGTGGTTTGCAGGCGAGATGCATTATCTTTTGAAGAGACTGGCTGAAACCAAGGAGCCAGGCACTGATGAAAGTTTGCTTGACAATACGCTTGTGATCTGGACCAACGAGCTTGGAAAAGGCAATTCGCATACGCTGCAAAACATTCCAATGCTGTTAGTGGGTTCCGCAGCTGGATTCAAAATGGGGCGATATTTGAAATTAGGTAATGTCGCCCATAATCGACTCTGGATGACACTCACATCAGCGTTTGGCCATGAGTTAGAATCGTTCGGTGTGAAGAATCTCTGCGACGGCGGCAAGCTGAATCTGGCCTAAGAGGTTGTGCAAGCTGTTGAAACTTCTGAGCTGCAAGGCGGTAGCCGCAGGTTGCCGAGTGAGGAACAGAAACGTCAGGAAAACGTAGGTCAACCAACCTGCGGCAATTGCATTGCCGCTCACCGGGGCACGTCCCTACGCTTTCACCCCACCTACACTCAGAAAAGTGAGCGCCATGAAAGACATTCTTTCTCCGATCAACTTCTTTTTGTCGGCGCTTGCGGGCGTCTCCGCGATCTGCTTTCTCACGCAATCCGTCTTCAGCCAAACCGCTGACGGCGAATCAACGCCGGTTCATCAACCCGCCAAAGCAACGACCCAATTCGAGATCCATCCGGAGCTGGAAGTTGGCCTGTTCGCGGCCGAGCCGCTGATGGCGAACCCTTCGAATATTGACGTCGATCATTTAGGGCGCGTTTGGGTCTGCGAGGTCATCAACTATCGGCATTTCCGCAACACTGACGCCAAAGTACGAGAAGCGGGTGATCGAATTCTGATTATCGAAGATACCGATGGCGATGCGGTTGCAGACAAATCAACGGTGTTCTACCAAGGCCGTGACATTGATTCAGCTCACGGAATCTGCGTTCTTGGCAATCGCGTTTTGGTTTCGGCCAATGATTCTGTTTTCTTTTTGACCGACACCGATGGCGATCTCAAGTCCGACAAAAAAGAGATCTTGTTCACCGGAATTTCAGGTACCCAGCACGACCACGGAATCCACACTTTTGTTTTTGGCCCCGATGGAAAACTATATTTCAACTTTGGCAATGAAGGAAAACAGATCTGTGACGCCAAGGGAAAACCAATCGTCGACCGGGCCGGAAATGTCGTCAATGATAAGGGAAAACCTTATCGTCAAGGCATGGTGTTTCGCTGCAATCTCGATGGCAGTGATTTTGAAACGTTGGCTTGGAATTTTCGCAACAATTGGGAAGTTTGTGTTGACGCGTTTGGGACGATGTGGCAATCAGACAACGATGATGATGGTCACCGATCAACCCGAATTAATTACGTGATGCCCTTCGGTGACTACGGTTATGTCGACCAGCGTACCGGCAGCAATTGGCAAACGCCGCGCACGCACATGGAAAAAGACGTCCCGTCACGCCACTGGCATCAAAACGATCCGGGTGTCATTCCAAACTTGTTAAACACCGGTGCTGGGTCACCGACCGGCATCTGTGTCTACGAAGGCGATCGTCTTGCTAACATTTTCCACAATCAGATCATTCACTGCGATGCCGGACCCAGTGTTGTGCGCAGCTATCCCGTGACGCAAAACGGTGCCGGTTATTCGGCGAGTATCGTAAACATGGTCGATGGTGCTGAAAAGAACCAATGGTTTCGTCCGTCCGACGTTTGTGTGGCGCCCGACGGTTCGCTGATCGTCGCTGATTGGTACGATCCGGGCGTTGGCGGCCATCGCATGCAGGACGTAGAACGAGGAAGGCTTTTCCACGTGACAGCCAAAGGGCAGGGCGGGGCTTACCATTCCAAGGCCACCGGTTTCACGGCTCCGGATTTCTCAACGCCAGCATCAGCCGTGAATGCTTTAGTCAGCCCCAATCAAGCCACGCGCTTTCTGGCTTGGCAAGCCATCGCGCGGTTTGGCTGGGAGGAGACGTCGTCCGAATTGCGTTCGATGCTTAGGCATTCCAATCCGAGATTCCAGGCACGCGCGCTATGGGCGATTTTGCATGTTGCTGATGAAGCGACCCAAGAAAAAGAAATCCATTCTATCTTGACTGGCGGCAACGAAGATCTCAAGGTGACCGCGATCCGTTATCTTGCTCAGCCGGGCTCCGAAAAACTTGCAAAGTCACTTAACAATTTCATCGACTGGAAGAGCGCCTCGGCGAAAACGAACCGGGAACTGCTGCTGGCTTTGCGACACTGGCCTTTCGATGAGGGAATGCACGCCAATCATTGGGCAGACTTAGTCAGCCAATATGTGGCCGGCGACCGTTGGCACTTGGAAGCGATGGGAATCGCCGCACAAGGGAATTGGGATTCGTGTTTAAATGCTTGGCTAAATCGACAAACTGGAAAACAATCGACCATCGCAGCAGGCCGCGAGATCATTTGGCGCTCCCGAGGAACCCAATCGGCAAAACTACTTGGAAAACTGTTGAGGCACGAAGGCACCACCGTTGAGCAGGCGGCAAGCTATCTGCGGGCTTTCGATTTCCTCGACGCTTCGACATCAAAGACCGCGTTGGCGGATCTTGCGTTTGGCGTCCAACAGGAAGGCCCTGAACCTGACGTCGCTCAATTTGTCATTCTCGAGGCCGCCAGTCGGCTTCAAAAAGACGATCTCAACGACGAACAATTGGCTCGCATGTCAGACATGATCGAATCGCGCCGCGGGACGCCAGAGTTTGTAACCGCCGTGGGAAAGTTCAGCTCGGAAAAACACTACAAAGATTTGCTGGAGATCGCTTCGACATCCGATGATCGGCAAATGGCTGCCGAGGCGATGGGGGTGCTGATGAACAAAGACCAAGGCAGTTTGGTTCACCGCGCCATTGTCGATGCCCAAGAGAACACCCGAACCAGACTCTGTGACTCAATCGTCAACTGTGGTAAACGCAAGGCCGCGTACCTTCTGTCAGGCGTTGGAAAACGAAAGGACCTTGATCTAGCGCTACGAACCTACGCGATTAAGCGGTTGGGCGAAATTCGATCCGGTGCGGGTGATATGCTGCGGTGGATCGACCAGAAAGAGTCAATCGACGAAGCTATCATGCCCGCCATTAAAGCCGCACTTCACTCGGCGCCATGGCCGAAAATAAAAGAGAAGGCCAATGAACTCTTTCCTCTTCCACCGTCAAAAGACAATCGTCCGCTTCCGTCAATCAGCGACCTTGTCGCACGTAAAGGGGACGTCGTATCAGGACAGAAGGTCTACGCGGGCGTGGGAACATGCGCAAAATGCCATGTCGTCGACAAACAGGGAATCGAAGTTGGGCCAGACCTAAGTGAAATCGGTAGTAAGCTGACCAAAACTGCGATGTATGAATCCATTTTCTTTCCTTCTGCCGGTATCAGCCACAACTACGAAAACTGGATGGTGATGACAGTCGATGGCGACATGATAACGGGGGTTCTCCTTGGCGAAACCGAGCAAGAGATCCAGCTTAAAGATGACAAAGGCATCAAGCATGTGATTTCGATGGAAGACGTCGAGCAAAAGAAGCGCCAACGAATGTCCTTGATGCCAGAAGGCTTGCATAAGGAGATGTCAGAGCAGGAGCTGGTCGATCTGGTTGCTTATTTGAGCAGCCTGAAAAAGAAGTAGCACCTGCACCAACATCAACCGAAGTGTGGGATGCGGCAACGAGTCCTATGCTTTGACAACGGGTCCTATGCGTTTAATGGAAGTGCTGGATTGGTGGTCTCATGCACTACCCTGCGTCAAAACGGTTTGTTGTGAAACCACGACCATGGTTTCACGGTTCAGCTTACCTTCGACCGCCACCGCCTCGTTGGCCTCCGCCTCCACGCTGACCTCCGCCTCCGCCACGTTGACCACCTCCGCCACGTTGACCACCACCATTGGCCCCTCTGTTAGCACGGTTTTGAAGGTTACGGAAAAATTCGGCCTGTGCCTGATCTTGTCGGGAAGACTCAGAGGCTTTCGTGTTTGACCCCTGATCGAATTGGTTGTTGCGCCCGTTTTTGGATTGCGAATCGGAATCGGATTCAGCATCATTTCCATCCGTATCGATGAGGAGCTTCCCACCAAAAGCGTTCCTGAGGATTTCCAGTGCTCCCGGCGAAATCAATCCAGGAGGCAACACTTCGTAGCGTTTTGGTTGAGACAAATCCGGTGTGTCGATCTCTTCAACAAGGGCAAGGATCTGTTGGTAAATAAATTCAGGACCAATCACTAAGATCTTCCCCGTTTGCTCGTCGAGGCTCATCCGAACCTTCGGTGATTCCTCGCTTACCGCTGCGTTCTTATCGCCACCTCCTCCGCCACCGCCAGCCATTCCGCGCACCATCTTCGCCATCTGATTGATGCCGTTCTCTCCTCCGTTGCCGCCTCTATTGCCTTCTTGGACCGGGGCCCCAGCAATATAGTCGGCCATCAACTTTGAAATTTGATCGAAGACGCCTTGCGGAGAACGATGGAGAATAGGAATCGCATAAGCCTGCCCAACCAATTCCGGATTTTGAGGAGCCGAAGCTTGGTCGAAAAGATCAATTGCATCTTGAATATAGTCGAGGTCCGCCGCCGTAGCGCCGCTGACGTACAAGAGGTTCGTCGGGACGTAAGCCCCAATATGAACATCGCCCGAAAGCTCGATCGCGCCGCCCGAGGAAGACATAGAAGATCCGCCCAGCAACCCTCCTAAGAGATCACCAGTTCCTTCGCCTGCTACGTTGTCCATGATGCCTGACATAAGACCGCCACCACCGGTTCCGCCCGACCCCGAATCCAGACCGAACATCTGTTCGAGTTCAGCCTTTACAGAGGCCGCTTTTCTGTACTTGAGGTAAAAGATCGTCAGCCCCTGATCGACGCCTTCTTCGATTGTTTGAGATCGAAAGATGTCTTCAAGATCGTCCAGAGCATCCAGATCATCGGATTCAATCAACACGCCAAAGGGCGTCGCCTTGATCATTAATTCTGCCCCAGGAACCGATTCAACTTCACTCGGCGGAACGTAGCGGCTGCCGACGGATTCTGACGAAGCCATTTTCGCTTCCTCTGGAGTTTTCTCGACGATTTGCTGGTAGGCGACAGTACGAACGTTACTGCGTCGGCGCACCTTTTTTCTTCGTGGTGGAAACGGAACGCCGGTCGAAGAATCTTTCGGGACGACCGTTCTACGCCCTTCGTCCAATTTGTCCTGTACCTTCTCATCAGGCATGATGATACGCAAACTGTTTTTGCGACCGGTCGTCGGCCAATAGTCCTGGACCGATTCGAGCAGCTGGTCCCGTTTTTCGGGGCTCATCTCAATCACTCTGGCGTTGGTCCGAATACGGTTAGGATCTCTTCCCTGAGCCTGATCCAATTGCGAGATCATCCCGCTGATTTTGTGGATCTGCTGGGGCGAACCGTGAATCATGATGTAGTTCTGCGACGTATTGGCTAACAATCGCGGTGCGTTGGGGTTATCAGCCGCCGTTGTCGATGAGATATTAAGCAAGTTGCTGACCGCTTCAAGGATCGGGGCCGCTGACGCGTTTTGCAGTTCCACAATTTTTGTCGACCCTGCTTCACCTTGAATTGTATTAATAACATCTTGGGCGATGTCATGATGAGCCTTCGTACCGCGTAGCACGATTGCTCCCGTGATATCGTTCTGTCCAATGACGGCCGTTGTCCCGTCGAGCTGTGTTTCGACGACCTTCCTGGCCATTTCGGGATCGGACGTGATTGGGTAGCTCTTCAGATATAAACGTTCAATGCCGGCATTGCCTTCAGCGGGTGGAACATCTAAGAGTTCAACAATTTCGGCGAACGCCCTGTGTGCTGATGGCGTTCCTTGGACAAACATACGTCCGCTGGATTGATCGACGCTAATGCTGAGAGTGCCATCGGCGCGCTCGTACGCATCGGGACCAATCTTCAAAGGAGCACGTGCTGACATCAAGAACTGCTCAGGGTCGTAGTGCTTCAAAGTGTATTTTTCAAACGTCAGCTTCTTCGCCCGCGTCAACGATTCGATCGTTCTGCGGATAGCCTTTAAATCCGCACCTGTTCCCCGGGCGTAAAAAGCATTTAAAGCCGGAAGAGCTCTGGCATGCTGAAGGTATTTCCGGTTCACGGATACCTTCAGGTCTTCCTGAACCTCGTTCACATTGAGAATGCCAAGATCAAATTGGCAGCTGATAATCTCATAGTCTCCGCGTTGGTCAAGTTCATCCGCAGTCAACCTAGGAATTAGCTCTACCGGCAATTCGCGAGAAGCCTCGGTCAAAATCAGTTGGTCGCGATTTCGAATGATCGTATAAGGCGGCTCATGTAGACGAAGGGCGTAGTTCAATTGATCGAGAGCTTCAAGCGGTGTGTAGTCTTTGTCATCAACGAGCGTGAAGGTGCCTTTGGGAAATTTTGAAATGGGCTGCCACGAAAGTCCCGTCTGATCAGCGAACCAGGATATAACGTCCTCCCAATCCGCTTTCTCAAACGTAAACTGGACCGTTCCCTGGGGCAAGCTTTGACCGTCAAATGGGGCCGCTTCCTGAGCACAAACGGTTACCGGTGCCAGAACAATGACCAACGCCATCATCAGGGCCTTGGCAATGATTTGAACGTTCTGCATTTTGAAGGTTCGCGTCAACGGTGATGGCGTCCTTGTATTGGTCATTGGGGGCTTTCGAGGGCAACTACGTTTGTCAGCTTAAGGCAGATATTTTGCTTAAGGCAGATATTTTCCTAGTCTACCGTAGCTTCATTATTATCGAACCAACGATTCAAGACGGTGCTGATTCTTTCGAAGTTTAAGTATCTATGTTAGATTCTCCGGTTGTTCCGAAAATACTCATCTTCGGGGCTCAATAGTGACCGTCTCAATTAGTTTACACGTATAAACGCAGATATAAGGACAGCCCAACTGGCCGCTCATTCAGATGAAAATACTGGCAATTGAGACAACATGTGACGAAACGGCTGCCGCCATTATCGGCGACGATTTGACCATTTTCTCCAGCGTCGTCGCGTCTCAGGAAGCCCTACACGAGCAATACAATGGCGTTGTCCCCGAAATCGCAGCCCGAGCCCATGTGCAGCGGATTTTGCCAGTAATCCAAGAAACCGTACAAAAGTCCGAATTGTCGCTGACCGACGATATCGACGCGATCGCGGTGGCCAACACGCCCGGATTAGCGGGGTCTCTGCTGGTGGGCGTAACGGCAGCAAAAGCATTGGCGCTCAGCTTGAACAAACCGCTGGTGGCGATCAACCATCTGCACGCTCACGTTTACGCTTGTCGTTTGGATGCCGGTCGTGATGTGTTCCCGTGCATCGGTATGATCGTCAGTGGTGGCCACACGCATCTGTATCATTACTCCGACGCGCTCAATCCGCAGTATCTTGGTGGCACGATCGACGACGCGGCGGGCGAAGCCTTCGACAAAGTTGCCAGCATGCTGGGTCTGCCTTACCCTGGCGGACCCGCGATTTCAAAGATAGCTGTCGATGGCAACGCCGAAGCACATAAATACCCGCGTAGTTTCCTCAAAGAAGACCGTTTAGATTTTAGCTTCAGCGGATTAAAAACTGCGGTGCGATATTCGATCACCGGCCCCGGTAACATTCCCATCGATTCGGTCAAGCTGAACGATCAGCAAAAATCTGACATCGCCGCCAGCTTTCAACAAGCTGTCGTCGATTGCTTGGTTGCCAAAGCGATGCAGGCGGTGTCCAAACATTCCATAAACCGAATCTGTGTCGGTGGTGGTGTAGCCGCCAATCGCGTTTTCCGACAGCAACTTCAAGAAGCCTGTGAAGCGCAAGGCATCGAACTATTTATCGCGCCTTTGAAGTACTGCACCGACAACGCCGTCATGGGAGCCATCGCTTTCGAGAAACTAAAGGCCGGTTTGGTCGAAGATCTCTCGGTCGATATTTTGCCGGGCTTGGTACGCGCGTAATCGACGCGGGGAGTTGGCCTGAACCGGCGTTCACGTTGCATGCTTTAGCCGCAGGGAACTAACCGCGGGTTGCGGGGTTTTCCCAGAAGCATCGGGCAAAGGTGGAGCAACGAACCAGCGGCTAGCGCCATGCCGCTAACATTTGTTGCCCGTCGGTTTCGAGTTCAGCATGAGATAGCCCAGCAACAAAACAATCCCGACAACGCTTTGCGGCGTCCAGCAGATAAAGATACCTAGGAGCACCTCGTCAAAGAGTCTACCAAGTTGGCCTCCGACAACGATGGCGACGCCGATCATCACTATCGCCATCACAGTCATCATGACAACTCGGTGTTGCCACTTAATGTTCGGAGGTAGCATTGACAGTCCAACCATCACCCAAGGCCCCGCAAAAAAGATGACGGCCAATACGATTGGATCAGCACTCACGTTCATTGCCGCTGCCAGAAACAGTGCGATAACCGATGTTGCGATCAACATCGATTTGATCGAAAACTGAAACGATCCACTTTCACCGCGTTTGCGTTGCGCATCCTGTTTTAACGTTTGAAGCACAAAATGATTGAGCGATTTCCACTTCGCCCCGACAAACACAGCGACCAGCAGCGCAAACACTAATCCGATCGTACAGTTGGTAAAGAAGGCCGTGAAGTTCACCACCATCGATCCGTAATTTTCACCCTTCCGCCATACTTCCATTGGAAATCCGATCGCTTCTTCCTGCATTTTGGACGCACCGATCAAATTTTGGACGCCATCAGAAAGCCAAAAGTACGAGAGGGCATTCAAGGCGGCTGCGATCATCAGCCCCGCCAGAAGCCCACGGCCGAACCAATGCCTGCGCGCACCGCCAATGCCGAAGTCGCTAAGGGTCAAGTCCTCTGAATCGAAATGGATGCTTTTTAAATTCATGTCCTTTTTATTCATTTGATTACTCTAGTAATTATCGCCTGTGTTTCTCGAGATATTACAACAAACGAAATGAGCTCTTAAATCATGGCACGCGATGAAACAAAGCGTCATTAGTTGCTAACAGAATAGACTCGACTCAGCAGTTTCGACAGAAATCAGCGTGTGAGAGTTGTAACGCCGCAACGACCTCGTTGATCTCACCTAAAAAGCGCTTGGCATCTTGGGGATAACCTTTGGTGGGTTTGATATCTGGAATGTGAATTCTCCAATAGTCGTTCCAAGCCACCATAAAAACTTCGCGGACGTACTTCGACACCATCGACGCCAATGCTACCGGCAGCTGACCTTCGCCCTTGGCCGTAAAACGAACTTCACATTCCCGATTTGGCAGACTCCACATGTACACGCTTTGTTGAGATGACTCGTGGACTATTTCCACCGGACGATCGGTGAGCGTACTGGTGATCATCTCACTGTAGTACCTACGACCACCGTGCTTATCACATTCGATCAACGTGTCATCTGACCGACCGCCCATCAACTCCGCTGCCAGCCGCAGAGTTTTATCGGAAAGCAGCGTTGCTTTGTTACCGAGCTCCGCAACTCCGGCGTTGAAGTCAGGCGGAAGCAAAATCGTCGAACGAATGTCCGATAGACGGAGCTCGTTCTTCTGGCAAACGGTCCGAAAACGTGAACTGAGTTCGGAGAGCGTCTCTCTTAGACTTTCGGCTGGTTCTAATGGCAATTGGATGTCTTGACCCTTCAACCAAAAATGTTGTTGCAGGAAGTCTTCAGAGGCAGTCGGCATGACCATCGCAACTAAATCGGACAGTGTTTTTGGCATTCGTCCATAGACCGATTCGAGCAACACAAGCACCGTTGTTTCCAGCACTCCAATCGCTCCTGATTTACATGCAACTTTCGAATCAGCTATCAACAGGCGTCGTTTCGCAGCCCCCGATTTTGCGGACTTTGGTGAATCGGCGACAACGTCAGCCAGAATTTGGTACAGGTCCACGCACCGGCGAGGACAGTCCCACGCGGTCGCCGAAATCACTAGGGGGCCCAAGGGCGGTCCGTATCCGGCTTCATCAGTTCCAATCAACAACGCCACGGGAGCGCCTTTCCGAAGCAACCTTGCAGGTGTCAAAGGGGGCAAACATCAGAGGCATCGCAATCAGCCTCATTTTTCGAAACAGAATTGTACCCTAATCTGGGGGCTCATTGCTGTACCCAAAACGACCAGGCCTTCCGATCGTCAATACACACGTCGCATACCGTTACGCCGTGGATGAATCCGGAACCTAAGTCGTTCCAGATTGCCTCAACCGTTGCTGATGCTTCGGCCAATATCTTCCCGCGGAAGATCGAGCGATGCGAATAGTCAGGAAAAAACTCGTGCTTTGACACAGCAATCTTCCCTCGCACCAACGCCGTGCGATACATTGGGCAACCAAATGCTTGACAACGGCTCCTATCTCCATCAGCATAATAGGGAGTCGCAGATATTAGTTCCCATCAGTTCAAATCTTACGGGGCATTCAATGTTACGAGCTGCTGCTAAATATTCGCGTCACGGAATTCGGTGCTGGGTTGGCGCGGCCACGCTGTGTGTGATGGGCCTACTGCTCTCGCTATTGATAGCCACCGCCGCTTATGCCAACACCGATGCTGGCTCCAACGACGTTTTCGCTTCGGCGCAATTTCTTCAACCGGGCAGCTTGTCAGTGTCCGGGGAGTTGGATCCTGTCACGACAGGCGACTTGATCGCGCAGGAATCTGGAAATCTGTTTCCTGGAGGAGTCCTCTTTCATGACTTTTTCGTAACACCCGGCGGAACTTTTAGTGCCGCAATCGATAACTCAGCATCCGGAACTGACACGACGCTGGGCTCGTTTGATCAATCTTTCAATCTTATTGCCACCGATGATGACTCCAGCCCTCTTGGGACGGGTCTTGGGTCAGGTCTAAGGTTGACGGGGAACCCGGACGGGACGATCCACCTCAGGGTCAGCGGGTTTAGCGATTTTGATTTTGATGGCATTTCTGATGGCGGCACCGCTGCACATTCGCAATCGGGTGCCTACGAAATTCTTCTCTTTGAGGGAGGAAGCGTAGGAGACGTCGATTTGTTTGCCTTCACAGGGCTGCCGGAGGGCCAACGATATCTTGCCGAGACCTTTGCAGGCCCAACGGGCACGCCCCCCGACACCGTGTTGGGGCTGTTCGACAATTTTGGCAACATAGTTTTAACTGATGACGACGGTGGGGCAGGGACTCTGTCGCAAATGGAAGTAACCGTCCCTGATGGTGGCACGCTCTTTTTAGGTGTCAGCGGCTTTTCGGACTTTGGTTTCACAGGTCAACACGCTCAAACAGGCAGCTACTCCCTTGCACTGCAGGCAATTCCAGAACCAACGGGCGTCGTCGTTTTGGCCTTCGCATTGGTTGTATCCGGGTTACGTCGTACGCGCTGATTTTTTCGAGTGCGCTGAACTCAGCTCGGCCTGCCGAAGAACGAACGGAATTACCTCGTTTGTTTGCCGCTGATCAAAAACGTGAAGCAGAACTTGCACGCTTCTCGTAGTTCGGATTTCTTGTACCAACCCGTGATCGCTACTTTTGTTTCGCTGGGTTGGACGATGTCCGTGTCTATGTCCCCCAGTTAACGTTGGTAGGAGAAGTTTCTACAACATGTTCGGTTTCCATCGCAATTTTACCAAGGGTTGCGTTAGAAATTTGCTTCGCAAGCCAATTGTTGTCGGAGACGCGTTTATTCGCAACGAGTTAAAACATGTTCTTATCTTGACTAATCAAGTATAATAAGTTGGGGCATTTAATCTCAACCCACCCCAACCCAGCCGCTCACGGCCAGAACTTTTCTTCGAGCACTGCATTCCTCTCCCCCCTTTTTCTAAAAAGGTAGACAGTAACCTCCATGACTTACTCAAAACTTCGATTTAGTATTTTCACAGCTTTGTTTCTGAGTTGCACCACCGCGTTTGCACAATGGGATCCTCCATCTAATTACTACTCCAACGCCACTGGTTCTGGCGCGACGTTAAAGTCCCAGTTAACTTCTGCGATGTCTGCGGGACACATTCAACGGACCTATGGCGACTTTCGGTTCTCGGCCGCTGTTCACGACCAGGATCCTGCCAACAGTTCGCGGATTATCCTTGCCTACAGCGGCCTTGCGAATACGTCTGCGTGGGATTCAGCTGCCACGTGGAATCGGGAACATGTTTGGCCGCAATCAAGACAACCTGGTTCGGTGAACAACGGATCGCAAGGTAACTTGGGTGATCCTCATGCTCTGCGCCCGTGCAATACACAAGTCAATTCTAATCGAGGTAGTATGCCGTTTGGGTTTGGCAATACAACGGGATCGTTTCGTGACCTTGGAATATATTGGTTTGTAGGCGACATGTGTCGAGGTGATATCGCCCGATCGTTGTTCTATTCTGATACAAGATGGACGAATTTAGGAATTTCGCTGGTCAATGGAAACCCGTCGGGAAATCAAATGGGCGACCTTGCTGCGCTAATTGAGTGGCATTACCTAGATCCTCCAGACGAATTTGAGCGACGGCGGAATCACGTAATTTATAGTTCCCAGCTCAACCCACAGTATTTCACTCGCAACCGAAACGCCTACATTGATAATCCTGAATTTGTTTGGTCGGTCTACGTGGACCAAATGAACGACTCAACAATCACAGTCGCTGGCGGTAGCAGCACTGCGAGCGGAACCTCATCCCTACAAATCGACTTTGGCGCGGCCATCGTTGGGACAAATGTTTCAACCAATCAATCTATCACACTAAATAAGGCTGGTAACGATGGAACCTACTTCTCAGTGGAACCGCTTGGCGATGCTTTGAGTGACGTTGAAGGCAAAAACAACGCTTTTAAAATGAACGGGCCAGATAGCCGTATGATTAACGTATCGCTTGCATACGACCAACAAACCGCAGGTAACTATGACGGCGCGATCATGTTTGATAATCTCGATATCACGACCCAAGGCGGAATCGGCAACGGAGCCAATGACGGCAACGATTTTGTTACCTTGGCGCTCAAAGTTGTGGATCATGCCAACGCTTCATTCGATAGCGCCGCTGATCTAGACGTGTTGACCGTCGACTTGGGAGACATTTCAATTGGCGAGCCAATAACGCCCGTAGATTTCTCAATGTTCAACCTTGCATCCCAATCCGGTGCGGCCCTGACGGCGAAAATGGATTTGCTCGGCGCTAACACTATGCCTCAGAGCAGTTTCTTGACACTTTCCAGTTCGGTTTTTCAGGACCTTGCTGCCGATGATTTCATCGACCTTTCGATCGAAGGAACGCCTACGCAGTTGGGAGCGGGAAGCACTCAATTCGCGTTTGCGTTGACCGATGAAGACATCCCCGGCAAAGAACTACAGTTCCTGCAACTGATTGTAAATTACGATGTCGTTGACGGCTTTTTGCTTGGCGATGTCAACATGGACGGTGTCGTGGACTTTCTGGACATCGGCCCATTCATTGCACTTCTGGCCAATAACACTTTCCTCGACGAAGCTGATTGCAACCGCGACGGGCAAGTGAACTTTTTGGATATCGCTGCGTTTATCAGCATTCTGTCTGCTTAGGGGAACGTTAAGTCTTAGTCCAAGGGTAGTGGACGAGGCCACGAGTCCAGAACCTCCATTAAACGCGGAGTACTCGCGGCCACATCCAACCTAAACCCTAATTCTTAGTTGGCACGTGGCGCCAACGGAATTACTAGAGGGTCAAAATTTCGATGAACGACGAGATGTCAGAAAAGCTAACTTCACCATCTTGGTTACAATCCGCTTGTGCAAGGTAAGCGCCAGATGTGAGAAATTCGATAAACGGAGCGATGTCCAAGAAGTTCACCACACCATTTTGATTGCAATCCCCCAAAATAAAAGGAACAGCTCCAGGTTCAGCAACGGGTGTGGTTACCTTCAATGCCGTACTGCTCAAAAACCCATCGCCCGTGAAATTGAAACGTAACAGATTATCTCCATCATTCAAAAATCCTACAGGCACATCTATCTCCCGGCTGATTAAGCCGTCATCAATCGAGCCAAACTCCTCGTCGTCTACGCCTCGGATTACGCCTGGAACCGAGATAGTGTTTCCGTTAATGAAAACCGAAAAAGCGTCGACGCCTATGGATCGAGAATAGCCCACCCTCAGCCTAGCCCCGATCGCCCCCGAAACATGCGCGTTAATGGTTACTTCGGGTGACTGGCCAAGCAATCCATCGTTTAGTTCTACTGCGATCTGGTCGCCGAAATAAGTTTCTTCAAACAGCGTTTGGGAGAACCCATCCTCGTTGCCAATCGTGAAGGTAATGACGGCGCCTTCTTTGGGATTAAGTGCCAGACTCGCAAAGGTGTTTGTGATGTTTTGGTTCTCAACAAACAGGTTTCCAGCCACATCGTGCCTGAAGACACGACTGATTTGAGCCGACGACACAGTCCCCACGTCGCTTGGTAAAAGATTTAGGTCCAGAAGATGCGTAGAATCCAGCAGGTTGTTCACCAGTAGATAAATTGTATTCCCAT
>CALDEW010000072.1 GCA_937942355.1 uncultured Pirellulaceae bacterium
TCCAGGACTACGATGCAGCTGGCTGACGACGACACGCTCGGCACCGTTGATGATAAACTCACCACCGCCCATCATGATCGGAATGTCGCCCAGATAGACTTCCTCTTCGACCGGTTGTTCTTTCTCCAGACGCAACCAAACCCGGAAAGGTTGGCCGTAAGTCAAGCGTAACTGTCGGCACTCTTCAGGCGTGAACCGAGGCTTGCCCAATTCGTATCTTACGTAGCTGAGCGCCAGTTTCTTGTCATAGCTTTCGATTGGAAAAATTTCCTGCAAGACACCTTCGATGCCTTGTAGTTTTCGTTTTTCGGGATCGCCTTCATTTTGCAAGAAGTCGCGATAGCTGTGGGTTTGGATTTTCGTTAGATCTGGTGGCACGTGATAATCACGACCGCTACCAAATGTACGAACAGTTTCAGGCTGTAATCTTCGCTCTACAGGGGTTGCCATATGCGCAGAATCTCCGAATCAGATTTAGGCAAAAACGGAGCGACTGGACAGGTCGCCGTTTTGTAAGAATTGAACTAACAGCGCAACGCATCTAACACACTTGATAGCGAGGTGAAATCGAAAAAGTGTGCGGGACAAACGCATGCAGCTCCAAAAAAATATCATCTCTTGACTGGTCCCAATTTACCGAACTCGTGTTGTCACAAGTTGTCGATTGGTCTAAAAGTGATCAAGCGCCAAGTTCGCTCAACCGCCTTCAGTTTCGAATCAAACTTACGCGTACATCGAAATCGTTTCGATGGCACGAAGTTTGCCTCCCTCTCCTTTACGCTATTTAGCAGCAACTAAACAACGCACTTTAAGCAATAGCTCATCAAATATTGCACCGCCAATTGGCCTGAGCACGACCGCAAACCCCAAGCACGCAGCGGACACAAAGTTTGCTCGAATACCCAAGTTACCATCAGCCCATAGTTATAACCCAAGACCGTGTCAAATTACTACACCGGTTTTAGGTGACTCAGAGGCTTTTGGCCCAAAAATTGCCGGGGCTGACATTCCGTCTTTTCACTTCGCGTTTCCCGCTGATTTTTCCCAGTTGAGCCCTAAATTCCAACGCTTGGGTCGAAAGATCAGGCAATGGTGGCCGAGAGGCCTTTAACCGGGTTCAGCGAAATAATTGCCGCCTTTTGCCGGAAATGAAAATCAGAGGGCGACTAAGCGAAACAAGACTGGCACCAGATGAACTGGGCCAGCCTCGAAACGATGTGCCTGTTGAACCATGTTGCAAATCGGTCTAATTCTTTTGTTCGATGGAACCAAATGAGCCGTGGAGCTCAGACTGAATTAGATCACCAAACCAAGGAGCAACCAGAAGTTCGTTCTGGATGAACCTTACTTTGATTCGATCTGCAAGCCGAACTATTTAAGTTCGATGCTACCGCCAGCGGCTTCAACATCTGCTTTGATCTTGTCGCATTCTTCTTTTGCAGCGCCTTCTTTAAGCGTTGCTGGGCAGCCTTCGACCATTTTCTTGGCTTCCATCAAAGAAGCTCCAGTGATCGTCTTGACGACTTTAACAACGTCAAGCTTCTTGTCGCCGAATCCGGTTAGGATTACGTCGAACTCTGTTTTGGCTTCGGCAGCTTCTTCGCCACCACCACCGCCACCGCCACCCATGACGACAGCGCCACCAGCAGCAGCTTCGATCTTGTGCTCTTCCTTCAAGTACTCGCTCAACTCACGAGCTTCCTTAAGGGTCAAACCAGCGATCTTGTCGCCCATCTCTTTAGTTGCTGCGGAAAATTCCATGACTGCTTCTTCTGACATCTGTTCACCTTTCAAATTTGACCCAGCCAAGCTGCGGAAGCTAACCGAAGGTCAAAATTAACTAATACTCTTTGTTCAACAAACACAAATTTTTCGAACGACCCAAATCCGCTGCTTGGCATTCGATATATCAAACTTTCCTACTGAACCGCGACCGTAGTGCAGCTCCACGAAAAGAACTATTCCTCTTTACTCTTCTTTGTCGGCAATGGTTTTCACCTGAGCCGCTAACTGACCGCCAGGGCCGATCAACTGAGCTGCCAACTGAGCTCCAGGGCCCAAGATTTGGCCCACCAGTGAACTGAGTTGCTCCTCACGGCTTGGCCATTTACTGACCGCCGCAACACCTGCGGCGTCCAGCTTTTCGCCATCCATGACACCGCCCAAAGAGGCGAATTTCTCAAAACCCTCTTTGTCCTTATCAAGGGCGGTTGCTTCCTTGACCAACGATACGAAATCATCGGCGCCCCACATGACTGCGGCATTGCCTTCAATTCCCTCAAAGGCAGGCTCCAAAGGCTTTCCTGCGAAGGCCCGGCGGGCGAGGCTGTTTTTCACAACCATGATTCGAATGTTCTTTTCACGCAAACGCTTACGAAGAGCGCTGGTGGAGTTTGCGTCCATGCCAACCACGTTAGCAACAACGCACTCTTCAACGCCATCCAAGCGGCCGGCCAAATCGTTAGTCAGCAAGTCTTTTACGTATTTACTCATGGCTTAAATCTTCAACTTTGTTTTGGCGAGCTTCCAAAAGTAGAACTCGTCAAGAATTTTGTTTTAAACTGGTTTGGAAGAAGTCTTCGTGACTTCCGCTATGCCGCAATCGGAACGCCAGGGCTCATCGCTGCTGAAACCGAAATCGTTTTGATGTAGGTTCCTTTGATCGAGTTGGGCTTAAGCGTATCAATGAAGTCAAGGAATGCTTGAATGTTCTCTTGAAGCTTTGGAGCGTCGAAACTCAGCTTGCCAACAACGGCGTGAACGTTTCCACCGTCGTCGTTGCGGAATTCGACTTTACCCGCTTTGTATTCTTCGACTGCTTTGGCAACGTCAGGAGTGACTGTTCCAGCACGCGGTGCAGGCATCAATCCTCGTGGTCCAAGCACGCGGCCCAGAGGACCTACAACACCCATCATATCTGGTGATGCAATGCAAACGTCGAACTCCAACCAACCACCGGAGATCTTCTTGGCAAGGTCTTCCTGCCCGACTTCGTCAGCGCCGGCAGCTTTGGCGGCTTCGGCAGCAGCGTCCTTGGCGAATACGACGACGCGCTG
>CALDEW010000073.1 GCA_937942355.1 uncultured Pirellulaceae bacterium
TCCTTTGGTAGAGTATTTATCTCCTGAATTTATCGAATACATGACCATTCAAACCATCGTGACCCATCCAGCCGGAGCTCATAAGGA
The DNA here is from genome assembly GCA_937942355.1 of uncultured Pirellulaceae bacterium. Classification (GTDB taxonomy): domain Bacteria; phylum Planctomycetota; class Planctomycetia; order Pirellulales; family Pirellulaceae; genus Mariniblastus. Next base: position 88 of record CALDEW010000073.1, read on the forward strand.
TGATTTTCTGGCCTGTTGTCTGTTGGCTCATTTGCATGGTGTGCCCATCCAACGGCGCGAGCCGACCGATAGCGATCTGACGAACGTGGCGACATGCGTTGTTGACGTGGGCGGGGTTCACGATGCTGATCTCAATAATTTTGATCATCATCAATTCCCGCGCGATGCTCCTCCGCTTTGCGCTCTTTCGTTGGTGCTGCAGAACATGGGGCTGTACGAAGACGCGCTTTCGTTTTGCAAATGGCTGCGTCCAGCTGAGTGGTTGGACACGCGGGGGCCCAACGAAACGGCCAAATTAATGAACATTCCCCGCACGGCACTGGCCGATCTAAATTCGCCAATTGATATCACGCTGTTGAATCGGTTTTCGAATCACACCGAACTGACACCTGAGAGCCCGATCTATCAAGTGATGTGTATGGTGGGCGAAGACATCGTGAACTACGTCCGTTCGTTGCGACAGCGTTTGAACTATTTGAAACAGCATGCCCAATGGTGGGCCATCGAGACTGGTGACGGGCCCATCGAGGCGTTGTTTTTGAAGCAGAGCGACGAGATCGCTGCAGACCCATCCTTTGGTGTTTATGCTTTCATCGACGAACAAGAAAAATCAGATGAAGTTCACGCGCTGGTGTACCCTGACCGGCGAGGCGAAGGGTACGGTTTGACACGTTTTGAGGATTGCCCGCGATTGAATTTTTCCAGAATCGAGAATGAAGACGACGTTCGATTCGCTCATAAACGCGGCTTTGTAGCAAAAGTCGAAGCGACCGATCCGGTTCGACTGAAGGAACTGCTGGGGCAAGCGGTTGTGAAAATGTAGGGACGGGTTCCCTCCGGCCGGGCTCAATGCTTGATCCGAGCCTTAGGTAAAAACCAACACAACTTTAGATATTTGAATGAAACGATCATGAAGAAACACGAATGGCGTGAGAAAACCGAAGAAGGCGAAACACGCTTGGTCACCGCGACGCGTCACGCGGGCAAATGGAAGCTTCGTTCGCGCCTGAAATCCGAAGACGAGTGGACCGAAGCTGCTAAGATTGAGCTGGAGGACTTGGAGACGCTGCACGACATCATCTCCAGAAAATATCAGCGCAGCCGCGTACCCTATGAACAGGTCTTGGAAATCGAAAAACTAATGGCCGCGGCTCAACCGGGGAACTAGCATGGCGAAAGAAGGGCAGCCAAGAAAGTCGATTCGATGGATTGAAATCATCGTCGTCGTTTTTGCAGTGGCTGTGATGCTCGGCATTCTCTTACCTGCGTTATCACAGATGCGCAATGCTGCTCGAAGAACACAATCGCTCAATACGCTGCGTCATTTAGGACTGGCCGCGGTCAATTACGAATCGGGGCGGATGAGATTCCCAACGGCTTCGATGAAAATTAGGGGCAGCCAGTGCGAACATAGTTGGGGGGTTGCTCTGCTGCCTAACTTAGAGGCCTCCAATCTGACAAGTCAAATCGACTATGATCAGCCGTGGGATTCTGCTCGCAATTCACACGTTCTTTCACAAGAGCACCCACTTTTTCTAAATCCGTTAGAACACGGATCATTTGACAAAAAGGGTTACGGCTTGAATCATTACGCCGCCAACAGCGCGGTGATCTTAGAGTCGGGTGAAGCCGCGACCCTCGACTCGGTTCAAAGCAACGACGTCCTCTTTGGTGAGGTCAGCGACGGATATCTTCCTTGGGGCCAGCCGGGAAATGCGCGACCGTATGCCAATGGAGTCCGGTTCGATACTACATCTTTTGGAAACCCAAGTTTCGCAGGCGCTGGCGTTGTGTTTGTAGACGCTTCAACGCATTGGATTGAAGCCAACGCCGCACGCCCCAAGAAGCGTGCTACCGTCATTTTTAATCATCGCCCTTTCGAATTAAGTGGCACACCAAATCTTCAGGAATTCTCTTGCTACTCGGACTATTCACCAACCTATGAGGGAGGCATCGTGTTCTTCGGCGTGTACACCGGCCGTTCAAAGTCCTGTAACTATCCCGAAGGCGACCCAATCATTGACGGTGAACTTGACCGACTTCAGCGTCTCACGAATTTAAAAGGGGTGGAACTTGGTGATGATAGCAGCGTCACTGAAGAAGGCATCAAAACGCTTTGTGGGCTGACTGAGTTGAAGCACCTGTCGCTCGGAGACGTGGTGATTGGGAGCTCGACGTTGCAAGAACTCCAAAAATTGAAGCAGTTGCAATGGCTTGAGTTGGTCGATGAAAAGTTATCCGAGAGTGACTTAGACTCGTTCCAACAGAAGCTGCCGCATTGCAAGATTCACGTCCGATAGAAGAATTTTGAACGGCGGAGAGTTAGTTCTATCGCCCTACAGGCTCAACGCCGTGGATCGTACCGCGTGGGACCAGCCCTGATACATCAACCGATTGAGAAAGTTGATGCGTGCCGACGTTGCCAGCTTGGTCCATGGCGTCGATCTTCAGGAAGATACGATCGGGAACGGCGCGGTCGACCTTCCAGAGATAACGTCCTTCGTTACGCAAGTTATCCTCGATGATCGTCCAAGGCCCTTGGGGGGCTCGGCTGTAAGCCATGCGAATCGGACGCAGCGTCAAAAACTCGTCGGAGACGCGGTAGTTGATCACCAGCCGTCCGGCTTCGTCTCCGCGACCGTAAGGAACGGACGTGATCTGCGCCATCGGTGTCTGCGTGTCGATTCGAACCCACATGTCAGCATCGTCTCCGCTGGACGGGCCGGTGCCGACCAAACCGTCTTTGGAATGAACGACGATACGAAATCCGTAAAGCCCTTGCTCTTGGACCTCAACCGGGAAGGGGCTTTGGTTGTCTGGATCTTGGCCCCACAGTAGCCACGACCGTCCTTGGTCGCGCGTGATGTATAGATCGACTTTGCCTACGCCCGAAGGACCGATTGCGTTGATGTCGTAGTTCAGTCGAAAACGTTTGGTGCTGATAAGTTGAGTGTTCGTTTTGGAAGGGCCGTTGCTCGACACTCGCCCAACGTTCGCCGGCGCGGGCATGCGAGGCGATGGTTTTAAGACGCTTTGTTGGCGTGATTGTTCGGGGCGCGGCATGTAGCCGGTGTTGAGCATTTGACCGATCGGACGTTCGTTAGCGATAGAATCGAAAGTGCGTCGCGCGGGTTGGCCGGGCATAAATTCAGAATTTACATTGTTGGGCAGTCCCCGCGTATCGAGCCCCTGATACTGATTGCGGGGGAAGTTTGTGCTGGATTTGCTGACCCACTGATCGCCCGCATTCTTGATGGTGTTCGGGTTAGGCGCGATCGAATCGGTCCGTCTTGGGATAGGGTCGCCGCTGGCAACTGGCAGCATACGATGGTCGGGTGAAAGCGTCGACCCAACGGAGGTTTGTGGTTGCGTCGCGTCACGTTGAACGTTGCTTTGCCAAACGTCATTGCCGGTTTCTTGTCGTGGTGGTGTCTGAGACGGTAGCGGCGGTTGTGAATAGGAAGACTGATTCTGTGGCGGTTGAAAGTGTTGCGGAGTCGGTAGCGCTGGCTGAGTCCGCTTCGGACGCGCGTTTTGTCCGCTGCCATTGAGTGTCCAACCCGAGGGTGCCGGTGGCGCGGCGAATTCGGGTTCAGAGCCGACCAGCATCGCCGTCCGTTGGTCCGCCGTGAAGTCCGGCCGACGGTTTTGATTGGTGTTGGAGACGTTTTTGGCCGGCGATTGCGCGTAGGGGTTTTCTCGAAAGATCGCGCGCGGCACGGTTTTGCGATCGGCAGCCGTTTCGTTAGCACGATAGTTTTCAGGCGTCGACGGACGAAGCTTTGAATAAAACGCACGCTTCCAGGCGGGATCGTTTGCGGCAACAGGCGGAATCTCGCACACGCCATCTTCGCACTTCATGTTTCGGACCGGCGCATTGGAAGCCGCATTAGGCACGCGCGAAGGATCAACCGATGGCCTGTCTGTCGGCAGCGCCGTGGATCGGGTGCTATGCCGCCAAGCGGGGCTTTGAACACTCAAGCGCCGATCGGCTGAAACAACGTTGCCGGCTTCATCAGCGATGGCAAGTCGAACGTCCAGAGTTCGCACTGTCGTTTCAGGCCAGAAGGCAAGCTGGTCGACGTAGATACCGCCGGGCGCGTAGGTCGGTGTATTCACGGTCACCGATTGCCATTGCGATGGCTGCGCGGTGGTGTCTTCGCCAGTGAAGGTGGGTTTATAAAGCAACTGTAAAGACTGAGGGGCCAGATAGGTGTCCGAAGCATTCCAGCGGCAAATGATTCGGCCGGCCGGATCAGCCGCGGCGGTCATTTCAAGTTTTGGTTTGGTCGTGTCGACAATGATCCGAAGTTCCGGTTGGGGATCGCCTTCGGGCAGAAGTCGCCGATTGCGATCGAGCGTCTTGATCGCAAACCAGTACTCGCCTTCGCCGTTGGCCTGGAAAGGGAACTCGTTGGCATCGGTCGGTTGGCGATTGTAAAAGTTCCACGTCGCGCCTTGGTTGGCCGAAGTGTAGAGGTGGACTTCTATAAAGCTTTCGTCAGACGAATCGACTTTGAAGGGAATATTGAATCCGCTCAACCGCGTATGAAGAATTTTCCCTTGCTTCGTTTCCACGGGGCGCTGTGATGATGAAGGTGCCGCACCTGTTGGTGGAGTTGTCGGAGGTTTCGCAACGTAGAATTCGTTGCGTTGGGCGACACGAGTTTGGGCCTGCGCTTCCCCGAGAGCGCAACAAAGCGTGAGCACTATTAAACTCAATAGTGCCAATGGAAACTTCAGGGTGCCGGTGATCGGTCTCAAGTTTGCTGCTTTAACTTTATAGGTAGGATCAGAATGCGATTGTTTTGGACAGCGCTAGAGAGCGCACTATCCCACATGTAAAATCGACAATTGGACTGACCCTTGTTGAAATTCAGTTCGATTTGATAATCGTCCCAGTTGCAGCGATTCCAAGGAATAGTGGCCAGGATGGTGTTTCACGGAGCCCGAGAACAACAAAAAAAGACCGAATCAAATCTTCCGAACATTATCGCCGCTTCATCCGTACCACCGGCAGAGTTAAGCAGGAATCGCTTCTGTTCTCGATTGACTGATAAACGCCGGTTTTTTGCGTCTGATAAAGAACTAATCGTTTGCGTAAAAATTGGATATAATTCTGGCACTTTCCTTCATTGGAAAAGTCAGGGCAATCAATCGAGTTTACATCGTTTCTTTATTAGATATGGAAAACCTAAAACAACAGTGGCAAGAGTTGATGGCGATCACCGGTGTACCGTGGATCGTCTACGGGTCTCTGTTAATCATATTGCTGTTAATTGCGGTTTACGTGGTGACCTTTTTCAAGAAGCTGGCCGCGGGAGAGTTCTCCTACGACCGCCAAGAGGACTTCGATGTAATGCGTGAAATCCATACAAGAGGAATGATCGCTGACGAAGAGTACGAGCGTGCCAAAGAGTTGCTGACCGAGAAGACTGACGTCGACAGTTTATTGAATGTCAAGCAACTCGATCAAGAAAAGAGGTGAACAGTTGCTGATATCGACTAACTAGTTTGGCTTATGGCTAGTACGGGTAGTGTTCCCAATAATGCGGCAGCGCCAGATTTTCTGGCTAAGACGCGCTGCGATTACTTTGTGAAGAAGTGATAGCAAAAACGCTGAAACATAAAAAGAGCTCGAAGTTCGCGGGCAAGGAAGCACCTTTGTTCTGCGAAATCGTATCGCAGAACATTGTTCGAGCAACAACTGGGACGTACATCGGTTGGAATTAAACAAGGTTAAGGAGTGATAATGCCCGCAGGCAACGACTCGACAGGAACGCACCGTACCGGTGCGTCCAAGAAAAACGCGCATTGTTCTTTTTGTCGGAAGAATTACCGGGATGTAGGTCCCTTGGTCGAAGGGCCAAGTGACGTTTACATCTGCGGCGAATGTATCGAACTGTGCCAGAGCATTCTGGAACAGGAACAACGTCGCCGAGGTCCGTCAAAACAATTATTCAACAAGATTCTCACCCCGCGTGAAATTGTCGAGCACATGAATGAGTATGTGATTGGCCAACCTGCTGCAAAGAAGGTTTTGGCGGTCGCAGTCCACAACCACTACAAACGGCTGTCGTTAGGCTGGGAAGGTGGAGACGTTGAGATTGACAAATCCAACATTATGCTGGTTGGACCTACCGGTTCAGGCAAAACATTGTTGGCGCGAACCCTCGCTCGAATCTTAAACGTGCCCTTTGCCATCGGCGATGCGACGACGCTGACTGAAGCGGGTTACGTGGGCGAAGATGTTGAGAACCTTTTACTGAAGTTGCTGCATGCCGCAGATTTCGACGTCGAAACGGCTCAACGAGGAGTAATATACCTCGATGAGATCGATAAGATTGGCAAGACCAGCAACAACGTTTCGATCACAAGAGACGTTTCAGGCGAAGGCGTTCAACAAGCGTTATTGAAGATGCTAGAAGGGACCATCGCGAACGTTCCACCGCAAGGCGGACGTAAGCACCCAGAGCAACAGTACATCCAGATTGACACTTCCAACATTCTGTTTATCTGTGGCGGAACCTTTGTCGGCATCGAAGATATCATTCGTAAGCGTTTGGGAGAAAAGACGATCGGATTTGGAGGCGGAGAGGGCTACCGCGAGGAAGCCACCACTGCTGAAATCCTGCCGCAAGTGACCACAGACGACATTCTGGAATTCGGGCTTATCCCGGAACTGGTTGGTCGACTGCCGGTAACAACGGCCCTGGCCCCTCTGGGCGAGGCCGGACTGATTAGGGTTTTGACGGAGCCAAAGAATGCTTTGGTAAAACAATTCCAGAGTCTGTTCGAGATGGAAGGTTGCGATCTGACTTTCACACCAGAAGCGTTGCATGTTATCGCTAATCGTGCTATGGAAAAAGAGA
>CALDEW010000074.1 GCA_937942355.1 uncultured Pirellulaceae bacterium
CAGCCGATGGTCAGCGGAATCTACACCGCCGATCCGGATAAATTGAGCATGCATGCGACGATGCAGCGGTTTGTGGACATGGAACGCGAGCACGGTAGTTTGATTGCTGCGATGGAGAAGAATCGCAACGAGGGTGATCGACAGGCAAGTGGTGCTCGTTACGGAATGTTCCGCGCACCGGCCGGTGGTATGGAGTCGTTGATCGAATCGCTCACTACTGCCCTGCCCCAGGTCGAATTCAAAACCAACACGCTGGTTTCCAGCGTCGCGCCCAAACACAATCCGGCGCGCGGTGTAGGCTGGACGGTCGACAAAGTGTTCTTCAACGGCATTGTGTTGGCAACGCCCGCAGCTGCCGCAGCAACGATGGTCGTGGAAACAGATCCGAAATTGGCCAATGCGCTTTCGGGGATAAGCACTGCATCGTCGGCCATCGTCGTGTTGGGCGTGTCGCGCGCGGATTTGAAAAAGGATTTCCGTGGATACGGCATTATTTATCCCCACGTCGATGACGGGCAGGTTATCGCGCTCAGTTTTAGCAGCAATAAGTTCGCCGGTCGGTGCGGTGAGGAAGAAGTCCTCATTCGCTGCTTTATCGGCGGGGCGATGCAGAGCGCATTGGTCGATTTGAAAGACGATCAATTGCTGGAAATCGCCATCGACCAGCTCAACACGTCGGTCAGATTCAAAGGGGAGCCAATCTTCACCGACGTGTTTCGGTGGAAGCAATGTATGCCTCAGTATCATCTAGGGCATCTCGACCGCGTCAAAGAGATCGAAGAACTTGTGAAACTACAGCGCGGACTTGAGATCGCGGGCAACAGCTATTGGGGCGTAGGCGTGCCGGCATGTGTTGCCTCAGGCAAAGCGGCAGCCGAGCGTCTCGCGGCTGAAGTCTAATTGAGCCCTAGCCAGAACATCGTGAAAACGTTGGTCAACGAACCAGCGGCTAGCGCCCTGCCGCTAACGCTGTTTAAGCATTCACCAAGATCTCTTCGCCCACTGACCACTTCAAGCGATCGTTTTCATCGCGATTGATCTTGCGATAGATCGTGTCACGTTCGATTGGCTCACGACCAGCTTCGCGGATTAGCGCTTCCAATTTCTCAACCGAGAGAAACTCCGGCGTCGTCGCACCGGCGTCGTGGTAAATCAATTCGTGTCGAACGGTGCCATCCAGATCGTCCGCGCCGTAAGACAGCGCCGTCTGAGCCGTGCCGATGCCCAGCATAATCCAATAGGCCTTCACGTGGTCAACATTGTCCAGCATCAAACGGCTGACCGCGATTGTGCGAAGATCTTCCACCGCTGTCGGTTTCTTGATGTGCGATAGCCCCGTGTTCTCAGGGTGGAAGGCAAGCGGAATGAAGGTTTGGAAACCGCCCGTTTCGTCTTGGAGTTCACGCAAGCGGATTAAATGGTCGATGCGGTGGAATGGTTTTTCCACATGACCGTACAACATGGTGCAGTTAGTCTTGATCTTCAATTGATGCGCCGTGCGATGAATGTCGATCCAGTTTTTACAGTCGGCTTTGTGTTCGCAAATCTGATCCCGAACTTCCGGGTGGAAAATCTCCGCACCACCACCGGGAAGACTGCCCAGTCCAGCGTCCCGCAGTTCGGTCAAGATCTGGTCCATCGGCATCTTGGTGAGAAACTCAAACCAATTCAACTCGACCGCTGTCCATCCTTTGAGATGCAGTTGAGGATAAGCATCGTGCAAGATTTGCAAAATGTTTTTGTACCATTCGAACTTCTTCTGGTGATGCAAACCACCGACGACGTGCATTTCGGTACAACCGTTTTCGACCGCTTCCGCCCCGCGCTGAAGAATTTGTTCGTCCGACATCACGTAGCTTTTTTCACTGCGGAGGTCAGATCGAAACGCACAGAACACGCAGCGGTAAACGCAGACGTTGGTAGCGTTGAGGTGCGTGTTGATGTTGTAATAGGCCGCGTTGCCGCTCTTGCGTTCGCGGACCAAGTTCGCAAGTTGGCCAACATCGTTAAGCGGAATTTCCGGATCGTAGAGCAACAATCCATCGTCCATCGACAACCGCTGCCCGGCTTCGACTTTTTCTTGGATGGTTTTCAGTTTCGGATCAACGGTATAGATCATCGGTAGGCTCTTGGGATTTCGAAATTATGATCAAAGAGTAGGTCCGGTTCCCACCGGACGCGTCGAGCCTATATAGGCTGCGGCCGGTGGGAACCGGCCCTACAATCTCGGAAGTCCCGAGAGTTTATTTTGCCAGCGATTTTATGTCTATCGCTATCGGCTTAACCGCATAGCACTATTGTGAAATAACCGGCTACAGCCACAGTAAATCAATCGTACCCGCGACAAACAGGCCAATGCTGACGAATGAGTTTACATTGAAAAACGCGATGTTCACGCGCGTCAGGTCGTCCGCCCGAACCAAGGAGTGTTCGTAGATCAAAAGGATCGCCACTGCCAGCACGGCCAAACCGTAAACGTAGCCTAACCCCAATTCCGGCCCACACCACTGGCCAAGCAGCGGAAGCAAAACCAGCAAGCCCAACATGAGCGCGTGACAAACGGCCGCCAATTTCAGGGCACCGCCGATACCCAGCATTACGGGAATGCTGTTCAGCTTCTTTTCGACATCGTAGGCATAGTCCTGACAGGCGTAGATCATGTCAAAGCCGGCCACCCAAAACAGAACTGCCATCCCCAACACCACCGCCGGTGCCAAGTCCTCTGGATTCTCTATCACAACCAATCCACGGATGGCGATCCAAGCACAGATCGGAGCCAGCATCAGTGCCAGCCCCAACCAAAAGTGTGCCAGCGCCGTGAACCGTTTGGTGTAGCTGTACCCACATAAGATCAACAGCACCGGCACCGCCAGCACCAAAGGCAAGTAGTTCGGTAGAAACAGCGCGTTGCCAAGAAAGAAGACGATCGAAGATATCAGCGTGAACAACCAAACGGATTTTACCG
>CALDEW010000075.1 GCA_937942355.1 uncultured Pirellulaceae bacterium
TCGATGACGCCAATCGCAGCCTCCGACAGTTCGACCTCAAACGCCGCATGTTCAAATTCCCTTGCAGCTATCTCATCTACTCTTCTTCCTTCGACGCGCTGCCGCAACCGATATTGGACTACGTCTACGGTCAGCTGAGAGCGATTTTGAAAAACGATTCCAACGGAGCAGACGATTTTGCTCACCTTAGCGCAGCGGATCGACTCGCCATATTTGAGATCTTGATGGAAACCAAACCGGCCTTTGGCGATTCATTGAAAAAATAGAGTTTCGCGACACCGGACGGCTCGCGCCCAACGGTCCTTACGTTATGCGAAACAATACGCTGTGTTAGCGGCAGGGCGCTAGCCGCTGGTTCGTTGCGTAACGTTTTCCCGATGCTTTTGGCAAAGGCTCCGCAACCCGCGGCTAGCGCCCAGCGGCTAAGATGTGAAAAGCAAGTTCCATCACCCTTGCAGCGTCTTTGACAAAATGTTGGTCAGCTGAAATGCGTTCTGCATAATCTTTTTACCGCCGACGGCAACCACCCCCCTGGACTAATGCTCAAAAAAACTTGGCATTGCTATGCATAGGCCGCTCTTGGCCGGTGTCATTAAGGAAAGACACCGTATGCCTAGGTTTACGTGGAATTCACTTTGCGTCATCGACGTTTCCTAGCGAAAATAACCAACCGGGGGTAACCATGTCTAAAATGCTTAATTCTGCGGGTTGCGATTCTACTTTGCCAAGCCCTACGCCATCCGACGCTGTGTTGCTGAGCGAATACTCAGACACCCGAAACCCAGCCCTCTTTTCGGAACTGGCACGCCGGTATACCGGAAGCGTGTACCGTACTTGTTTGCGTATTACTGCAAGCGTGCATGATGCCGAAGAAATAACCCAAGACTGTTTCTTCGAACTCGCAAATCAAGCGGCTTTGATCCATACTTCGGTCGCGGGCTGGCTGCACCGAATGGCAACCAACAGGTCGCTCAACCGGATTCGATCAAGGAACCGCCGTCAGAAATATGAGGTCGCATCCACCCCCGAAGTAACCGCCGCCGCCAGTGGCCAAGTCGCAGATCCAACGTGGTCTGATTTATCACCGATTTTGGATGAAGTCATCGACTCGTTGCCCGACGAACTCAGAGCCCCCATCGTGCAGCACTATCTTAATGGCAATTCGCAATCACTGATTGCAGAACGGCTTGATGTCAATCAATCAACGGTTTCCCGACGGATCAGCCAGGGACTAGAAACGCTTCGTGATCAGTTGCAAAAGCGCGGCGTCACGCTTGGCTCGTCAGCGCTGCTCGTGCTTCTGTCGCAGAACTCCGCCCAAGCTGCGACGGTCTCGACGCAGCTGGTCGGCTCGGTTTCAAAAATCGGGCTGTTAACGGTCGGCGGCAAAGCCGTCACGGCGGCCAGTGCCAAGGCCGGAGGGTTGCTGAAGATGTCCGCGGTGCTCATTACTCCCATTCTCTTGGACCTGGTAGCTGGCGGTTTGCCTACGTTTTTAACCAGCCTCGCGATGGTCATGTATCTCCTGGTCTACAAACCCAATTGGTACAAGCAACTCATCGTCGCCTTTGGCGGACGCGCTGAACTCTTAAGCGACTACGATCTGTTTGGTCGTTGGAACTGGACGACTCCGCCACCTTGCGCCAGACGCAACATGCGCACTGGATTTTGGATCGGTGGATTTTTGCTCATCGCGTCGATCGCGGTATTAACCAGCGACTCGAGCAACTGGTTGGGTCTCGCCTCATATCCACTGATTCTGGGCGTGGTCCGACTTGCCCTCTCCTTTCGAATCCTATTGCACCTGTATCGAAATCCATCGGCGGTTGTGGCTGAGCAAGTAAAACCAAATGCGCCGACGACACTTTGGGATGTGGGCGAAGCGATTGGATATGCCGTATCGCTGTTCTTACTCGGGGCCGTTTGGTTGGCCATGGCATCGAGCGGTTTCGAGCCAAGTTACAGTTTCTTTTTTACAGCACTACTGGGCATTTGCTCGGTGAAGAGTTTATGCGACGCGATCTCTAAGCATGGAAGATATACAGCCGATCGCGCCGAAGGATTGTCCGCAAACCCCGTCACCCAAGAAACAGCCGAGGCCAGTACCACGACGGCGAAACTGCTGGTGGGTTCGGTCTTTTTTGGGGTGTTGGTGGAATTGCTTTGTGTCATGTCCAATGCGATGGGGGGCGGCACAGCATCGGATTCACTGCCGATGCTGATAGTCGGTGTCGCGATGTCCATAGGATTTTTAACGCAGGCGATGAAACCCATCTCGAACTTGAAAACCTATTCAGAGTTGAAGACCAATTCGAAGTACATGGACAAAGCCCAGAAGCTGACGACGGCTTCCATCATCTGCGCAATCGCAACTGTCTTTGTGCTGGCCTACTGTGTTGTTGGTTATTCACATTTCGCGTATTGAAGCCTCCAACGCTCAGTCGGACTCGGCAGAAAACCGCATCTCTAATTCGAATTACCGAGTCGTCAAAGCCATCTTCGAAAAGATGTTGCAGCCTCAAGGCAAACTAACGTTGTTGAAAATCTCGTTTAGACGTTCACCAAAGTGGCATAAGATTCCAGCCTGTGATTGAAGCGCTACGACCACAGGCTGGAAGCCTCTGCCACTTTGCACAACATCACTCCAGCAACTTACCCTTGCAGCGTCTTTGACGGCATGTTGGTCAGCTGAAATTCGTTCTGCATAATCTTTTTACCCCCGACGGTAACCAAACCACGGAAGTCAAACACCTCGCCGATCTTCTCCTCAAGCGTTACCGTAATCTCCAATTCATCGCCGGGCCGAGCGAACCCGCGAAAGCGACCGTGTTTCACCTTCACCAAAACGCCCAACGCAAATTCGTTGAAGAACGGGTCTTCGGTGTTAAACTCTTCCATCGGGTTATAACGAGCCGCGATCAATACGCCCGCCGATTGCGTCGTCATCTCCTGCATCATCGCGCCCGGCAAAATGGGAGCACCCGGAAAATGCCCCTTGATGAAGAATTCATCACCGGTAATTTTGGCAGCTGTCACAACCGACTTCTCATCGACCGACACGACCGAGTCGATCAACAGATAGGGTTTGCGGTGATGAAGATATTTTTCCAGGGAATCAAAATCGTGGTGGTGGTAGTTCATTTTGCTTTAATAGAAGGTGAATTAGTTCCCTAATCATACCGCAAAAACGATTTGAGTTTATCAGGGGCGTCTATAATTACCGCATGTTTCCAGCCCGTTCAACTCGATCGAATTCCACCATCGTCATCGCAGCTATGACGTTGTCGTTGTGGATTTTTTCCTCCGCCGCTGAAACATGGGCTGACGACTTCCAGACGCTGGCCGAGCAATCTTGCCTTCATTGTCATGACGGTTCGGGGGACAACCCACTCGACCTGAATCAATTGGGGACCGATTTAACCGATAGCGCAACGTTCCGGATGTGGGAGCGCATTCACGACCGCGTCGCCGCCGGTGAGATGCCGCCTGAACAAGAGCCGCGTCCGGACAAAGCGATTCTGCAACGATCGCTCCGCGCCATCAACGACGACCTCACCCGTGAGAGCCGCAGGAGGCAGAAACGCAATGGTCGGACGGTGCTCCGGCGACTGACTCGCGCCGAACTGCAACACACGCTCAACGATCTGTTGATGACGCATTTGGATTTGAACGAAATTCTGCCTCCCGAAAACGGTTCCAGCGATTTCGACACCGTCGCCAGCGAACAGGGTTTGTCGCCGTTGCATGTGCGGGCCTATATCGATGCGGCCGACGCGGCGATTGAAGCAGCCATCAAAGCCGGTCCCAAACCCGAATCGGAAAGCCGAGTCCACCGCTTCAAAGAGGTGAAATCAACTCGCAATCATTTAGATAGAAAGAACAAGAACGAAGACCGAGTTATCTTGCTGGAGTTGGAGGATTCGGTCGTGATGTTTCACACGGCATCCTATTTGTTTCAGTTAGATGACTTCCACGTCCAAGAAACAGGCATCTATCGTATCAAAGCAACCGCAGCCACCTATCAATCCGATCGCCCATTGATTTTCACGCTCAACGTTGGCCACTTCAACAAAGGCTACAAGAAGCCAATCGGTTTCTTTGATCTCCAGCCTCAGCGACCCAGACACAAAAACAAAAGCAGCAAACCAAAGCAGAGCAAATCTGACAAGGAATCTGGCACGCAGTCCAAGGATGAATCCGATGACGACGAGACCGAGGATGATGACGAAACCGCTGAGGACTTCGAGGATCGGCTTGGTAAGTTCAAGACGTTCGAAGTAGAAACGGTTCTGCGGCGAGGTAACTACGTCTTTCCCGGTGCGATGGACGTCCGTGTTCAACCCGACGGAAAAACGGTCTGGAATATTGATCCAAAAGAATACACCGGCAGTGGCATCGCGATAAAGAGCATCGAAATCGAAGGCCCCATCAACCAATCGTGGCCTCCCCGATCAACGACCCATTTGCTGCAGGGCGTGAAGATGAAAAAACTGGACGACAACAAATGGGATCCGTCGCGGCAATCCCACATCGGTTACGAAATGCAGACCCCAGAAAACCCGCGCAAAGCACTAGAGAAAATTACTGCTTGGTTGGCTCCGCGCGCGTTTCGAAGACCACTAAAATCTGGCGAAGGGCTGCCCTTTGTTAACGCAGGGATGGTGGCGCTGGACCAAGGGCGTACTTTCGACGAAGCCGTGCGTGTTACGGGCAAGACGATTTTGACTTCGCCAGAATTTTTGTTCATGTCACCCGAACCGGGGAAGCTGGACCATTTCTCGATCGCGTCGCGGCTGTCTTATTTTCTGTGGAAGAGCATTCCCGACGAACAACTTTTCCATTTCGCAAAAGGGAAAAAACTGGATCAACCAAAGATCCTCAAAAAGCAGGTCGATCGAATGTTGGCCGACCTGCGTTCTAAACGCTTTATCAGCGACTTTTGCCGACAGTGGTTGCGACTGAGCGAGATCGACGCCACTTCGCCCGACAAAGCACTCTACCCCGAGTGGGACGATTTATTGAAACAATCCATGGTGGACGAAACCGAAACATTCATTGCCCACCTGTTTCAAGAGGACCTCAGTAGTTCAAACCTAATCGATTCGGAATTTGCTTTCCTCAATCGCCGCTTGGCCGAGCACTACGATATTGCGGACGTCAAAG
>CALDEW010000076.1 GCA_937942355.1 uncultured Pirellulaceae bacterium
ACTGTTGTGGCGTCAATTGTTTGGTCATGCATCTTGCACTCCTATCAACAAGTGAAAAGTAAACCGCCGATTCTCATGTTCTCCGTGTGTGTAAGTGGTCAAACGACAGTGAACTCTTGCCAACCGAAATTCAAAAGTCAAGTTGTAGATGCGTGTTTCGAAGGCCTGTTAGAGCCTGCGCGATTGAAACGATCTCATCATTCACCGGTCAGTTAGTAAGGTGTCATCGATTTGCATTGCGTTGCGACGGCCGAGTAAAGTATCGGCGATCCTTTTCTTTTCTCAGCCGCGAAATAGTCCTCCTTGTGGGTTAGTTGTCGTGGTGGAAATTATCGTTTCATACTTATCAGTACCCACGAAAGGTTGGTGGCGATTCGGAAATTTGCGATTTTTTTTAGAAACAGCAACACAAGACTTGGGCTCAATGGTCCTTCCCGCGCCGATGTGAGCCGCATGACGCTCATTTTATCTATAGATTGGATAGTAGTTTAACGGCGAGCCGGAAGGCGACCGCGTTTGGCGGGGCAAAACGTCGACGCCTGCCGGCTAGTCGTTAAACTGACGTAAAACAAATTGACTCAAAAACCTATTTCAGCAATTCAAGCGTCAGTAGCCGGAACTCGACCGCCGCTTTGCCGGGGATTTCCAGCGCCTTCAAATGGAGTTCCCCAACACCCTCGTTAAGCTCAATCGTTCCAACGCTGAGCGCTTTAAAATCCTTGACGTAGGATTCTTGTCGAACGAGTCGATCCTGCTCTGCTCCATGCTGCGGAGGATCATGAGCTTCATTGACGGTGAACGTCAAATTGTGTTCCCCATCGGATAACTGGATCTTGCAGCCAACATCTTCAGCCTTGCAGGCGTAATAAATTGTCGCTCGGTAGCTGCCGGCGGAATCGACTTCAATTGGCCAAGCCAATCGGTCATCAACGGATGTCCAGTTGGTGAAGTACGAGCAGTTGGGGAATTTGTTGGACCGTTTGAGGTCGCCACTGACGATCGCGTCATCGGCGGGCAGATGAGTCACCGGGAAATCGACATAGCCCACGGTGAAGGGGCGGTTGGCTTGATTTTGCGCGGCCGAAATCTCTTCTTTCCAAGCGTTTGCTGCCGCCGTAAGTTTCTGCTGAATCTGGGCGTCTTTGATGGGCTTGAGCTGTTGGGGATCTTGTTCCATATCGAACAGCTTGCCTCGATTATCCAGGCGGTAACGCTGCGACCGTACGCTGATCCGACCGTTCCAATGATTCAACAGCAGCCGATCTTCTATTTCCGTGTTTGGGTTGACCATCCATGGAACCAGCGACATTCCATCCAAAGGCAGCCGTGCATCGAAATTGGTCTCTGTCATCTCGACCAAAGTCGGTAGCAAATCTATCGCTCCTGCAATCGGCGAAACAACCGTGCCGGGATTTATCTTTGCCGGCCAACGAACAAACAGCGGCGAACGAACACCGCCTTCATCGGTGCTGCCTTTGATGCCCTTCATACCGCCGTTGAACCGATGGCCATTGGGGCCGTTGTCGCAGAAGTAAATCACGATCGTGTCGTCGGCGAGTTTTCGTTGCTCCAAATTGGCCAGCAACCGGCCGACGTTGAAGTCGATATTTTCGCACATGGCCAGTGCGGCGCGGGTGTGCTGGAGATCTTCGCGGTCGGCAACGGTGCCGCGCTGTTTGATCGGAGCGTTTTTAAACTTCTCATAAAAACGATCAGGCACTTGCATCGGCGAATGCGGTGTGTTCAGCGCCAAATAAGCAAAGAAAGGCCGATCGGATTCCTCTTCGACAAACTTAATCGTCTGGTCCGTTAAATCATTGGCCAAAAATCCATTGCCTTGAATCAACCGACCGTTGCGCTCCAGCACCGGATCAAAATAATTTCCCCAGTGCCCGCTGGCGAAACCGTAGAACGAATCAAATCCGCGTCCGCAAGGATGATAGGGATATTGAGCCCCGTTGTGCCATTTGCCAAAGGCGGCTGTCCGGTATCCGGCGTCTGAAAGTGCATCGGCGATCGTCGGCACGCCAAGGTTCATCCGTTCGCCGCCGGCTGACGTGCGGAACACGTTCGACCTAAAGGCATATCGCCCGGTCAGAAATTCGGCGCGTGTCGGCGAACACACCGGCTGAACGAAAAAATGTTCGAATGATGCGCCCGCTTGAGCCAACCGATCCAGATTAGGCGTGGATAGGTTCTCGTTCCCATTGCCACTGAAATCGCCCCAACCTTGATCATCCGAAACGATGACAATGATATTGGGCGGACCAGCTGCCGTGACTAGATTACCTGCAAACCAGGAACTCAGCACAAACAGCAGCACGCAACATCGGAGGCGATGAATCATTGCTACCCGATAATTTCGGCCTTTTGGGATTCTTGAGATTCGTCCAATCGTGGACCAAACTTGGAAACGACTTGAGCCGCGAAGTAGTTACCCCATTTGGCGGCTTTCTCGTTAGACAAACCGTTGGTGATTCCATACAGCACACCACCGGCGAAGGAATCACCGGCTCCGACTGTATCAACGGCTTTGACGTTGAAACCTGGCACCAGTTGCGACTTGCCTTTTTCAATCACGTAGCAACCATTGCCGCCGTCGGTGATGAAAACCAGGTCGCACACAGCCCCCAATTTTTCAGCGCAAGCATCCATGTCCTCAACGCCCATGAACATTTTAGCTTCATCCGCATTACAGAAAACGATATCGCAGTACTCGTTGACCACATCTTTGAACTGGTCGCCGTAGCGGTCCACCAAAAACGGATCAGAGAAACTGAACGAAGCGGGAATGCCCAATTTTTTGCATTCTTCAAACGTCGCAATCGAAGCCGCGCGTGGATCGTCGGCATCCCATAGGTAGCCTTCAACGTAGCTGCATTTTGATTGAGCCAGCAGATCGAAGTCCAGTTCAGATTTTTTCAGCGTCGTCGAGATGCCCAAATGGGTACACATGGTTCGTTCGGCGTCGGGCGTGGTCAGTACGACACAAGAGCCTGTTGTGTCGTGACCTTCGGTTGCCATGGGGACGAAGAAAGGAATGCCGGCCGCTTCCATGTCCTTTTTGTAGAACTGCCCATTGGAATCGTCAGCGACTTTACCCGCGTAGACGCCCGTGCCGCCGCTTTGTTTGATCGCGACCATCGTGTTGGCTGCAGATCCTCCCGATGCAAAAGTCAGCGAAGGGTCGTCGACTTTGGTCAGCACGTCTCCCTGCTGTTCGGTCGACATCAGCGCCATGCCGCCCTTGTTCAGTCCTAAGTCGGTGACGATCGAGTCGTCTACTTGAGCCAAGATGTCGACGATTGCGTTGCCGACGCCAAAGACGTCATATTTTTTTTCAGTGGTCAATGTGCTGAGTCCT
>CALDEW010000077.1 GCA_937942355.1 uncultured Pirellulaceae bacterium
TCGTTGGAAATCGCGCGGAACGTTGGGGATCCGCAACCAAAAATTGGAAATTGAGAGGTCTTGAAGTGGTTTGTTTAGCGGTTTGCTTAGGTCCGGAGCACTCGAAACCGTTTGCACTCCAAGAATCCATCACCGTAGTTAAGTCTCAGCGAGTAAATAAAAAAAAGCGACCCAAGGTCGCTTTTTTCAATCTTCAAAGTCTGAGATTTAAGTCGACTCGTCCTACGCTCTTCTACGACGTGCAACCAGGCCAAGAGAACCGAGCATCAGCAGAGCGAGTGATGATGGCTCAGGAATGGCTGATGGGTCTACGGTCAGTGACGCGAATCCCAAAACGGGATCGAGAACGATGGTCTGAAGCTCACTTTCACCCGCCAGAGGTGGATCCAACCGGACGCTACCTTGGGGGCCTAAAGAAAGCTCTAGTTCTGCGGTACCTATCCCAACTACATCGTAGTCCACGCGTGCAAGCAAGTAAGCGCCGTTAGGCCCTACTTCGTCGAGATACAATGGGTCAAACAGTGTGCTCGCGGCAGGATTAATTCCGTTTTGTGTAACATTGGTGAGAAACAGTCTTCCCTCAGTTGTAGGATCGTTGATATTGCTATCGGATGTGTCAGAAATAAAATTAGCATCGTCAAACCTCAAGTCTCCGATAACATTATATATCGGATTGAATGCCTCTCCACCAACAAACCGGATAACACTCGCATCACTATTGGTAAAAAGTATATCAGCTGCATCAAATGCAAACTGCCCGTCAGAGTAAATGAACACTGACCCCGTCCCAGCATCATCGGTTGTTGTTGACGTGGTTGCTACAGGTGCTTCCCGTTCAAAAGTAAAGAAAATATCATCAGCAAAAGCAAACGTAGGATTGATGAAAACAATCGCAACGACGATTAAAAGCTTCTTAATCATTGCAACTTTCTGTTGAAGTCAAAGGTGATAGTGGTTCAAAGGAGAGACGTCCCTAACCAGAACAATAATCGTTCATGCTATTAACAAAAGTTAGCGAGTCAACTTAAAAATCAAAATTCAACGTGGAATTTTCTATTTGGCTTGAAATACCCTCATTTCTGGACCTTTTTCAACTGGTGTGCAGTTGTGTCAAACCAAAAAAAGAACGAGGCAACCGGCGCGTCGGTTCCGGTTGCGTCGACAGTGACAGCATTTTCCGAATCGCCGCAACTACTGGAGTTGTCGGTTGGACGGGTTCGGAAAAATGATTGGCCTCACCTCCGCAGCGCGAGGTGAAATCGAGGGCTGGGATCGTGAGCACAATCAAATGCTTGTGGGGGCATCAATCGATTCGCGGCAAACTTTCAAAGTGTAAAGGCTAGTGACCTAATGCTTGATCACTGCCCCAATTCTAGTTGCTTTGTGAACACAGAAGAAGCTTCTACCATTTGCGAGAAACGAAATAGGCGGTGATTAACATTGCCGATGTCTTATCCAAGCATTGCGATCGCATCGCGCGTGATCTGAGTGATCTTGTCGAACTGGCCGGCATTGATCAGGTCGGATTTCACCATCCAGCTACCTCCGCAAGCCACGACCGATGGGAGGCTGAGATAGTCTTTTAGATTGTCCGTGTTGATTCCGCCGGTGGGGATGAATCGAATGTCGCCGTAAGGGCCTTGCAACGCCTTGATCATCGGGATACCACCGTTTCGTTCGGCGGGAAAGAACTTGACGACTTCAAGGCCTAGTTCCAATGCCATTTCCAAATCCGTGGGGCTGGAGACGCCGGGGAAGATTGGCATCTCGTTATCTAAGCACCACTGGACGGTGCGTGGATTGAGTCCCGGAGTGACGACGAATTTTGCTCCCGCGTCGGCGACTTGCTGCGCCTGTTCGGCGCTGTGAACGGTACCCGCACCGACCAAAAAGCCCTCACGATCAGCGAGTGCTTTGATCGCACCGAGCCCGGCTTCGGTTCGCAAGGTGATTTCGGCAACTGGAAGTCCGCCACTGACCAGCGCTTCGGCGAGCGGCTGAGCTTGAGAAACGTCTTCGATTGCGACAACGGGGATGATTTTTAGTGATTCGAGTTCTGCGGTCATTGAGCTCATTAAACTGGTCTCTTCTTGAAGTAAAATGGGAATAGATTGATCGCCGGTACCTAATCGCAAATCTGGCTGGCATTTTATGTGAGCATACCGTGCTCAGTTTGATACTGAGGCACAAAGTTGTTATCGTAGGCTCTGAATTTTCTTAGGCTGTTGATTTAGGCGTTGACGATGGCCTGAATGGGTTTAAGATTGTTAACAAGAGTTAGGGTTGGCAAACCTGCATAATAGACACTCTGGCAGTCTCGAATACACTACTAGGAAAGTCGATTGGACGATATTCCCTAACTGGATTTTTATAGATGACATCAATTCGAGAAGAGATAACTGAAAAAATTCGGGACGAGCTAGTTGCTGGCAAGTTTCAGGCTGGCTTGGCACTCCGTGAGGCCGAGTTAGCGGAGCGTTATGGGGTCAGCCGCGGACCGATCAGAGACGCGTTCTTGCAATTGTCGCAAGAAGGTTTTTTGGCTTACCAAGTCAACAAAGGAGTGACGGTTCGTCACCCCTTGATTGGTGAAGACCGAGAATTCATCTCTTCCATTCGTGTGCAAATTGAACTTTACGTTGTCGGCAAGGGGTTCGACAACCTCGACGAAGAGGGGCTGGCACAGATCGCCGAATCCCTCAAAGTCCTCGAAGTTGCCTGTGAGTCGGGCGAAGTTGCGGCAATCGCGAAAGCTGATATGGCGTTTCATGAGGCGCTCTTAATCGCTTGCGGAGGCGAAGACCATGTTCACTACTGGCGACAAGTCTGTTCTCGGATGTTGCTGACCTATACGCGGCTTGGCAGTTACAAGGCTTCCTATCAAGAACATGTTAAAATTTACAAGGCATTAAAATCGAAGATGAAAGACGTGGCGTTGGCTGCGATCAACTCGAACGTGACTTAAGATTGCCAAGCGGTCTTGGTCTTGTTTCGGGATGGTTACAAAGCGATTGAAATCTCGCCGCTGCGAAAATCGTCTTTCCACCACTACCACTACCCAAGGCAGGATCAAATCAAATGGCAATTGGAATTGTATCGGCGGTAATCGCCGGCGTTATGTTGGGGCTCTACGCTCTTCCAGGAAAATATGTCAAAGGTTTTCAGGAAGAGAACAAGTGGAGCCTGTTTTTTTTGCTGACCATGTTCGTCGTGCCGCTGCTGACGACGTTCGCCCTGATGAAGGGGGTTGGTGAGATTTATTCGGGGTTGGAGACCAGCGTTCTAATCGGAATGATCGTCTCCAGTTTGTTCTGGGGCGTGGGCGTTATGATGTGGGGCAAGGCGATTGACTATATCGGTTTGTCATTGGGTTTCTCGCTGTTCATTGGAACGGTTTTGCTGGTTGGAACGTGCATTCCTTTGTTTGTCAGTGGCATGCCGGCGGCTCAAATCGCGAACTTCATTTTTATCGGTCTTGGTCTGATTTTGCTGGGCGTCTTTTTGAACGGTTCCGCGGGAATCGTTCGCGAGAAGGACGAAGCGAAGCTCGAGACGGAAACCAAAGACGATCAAGACAAAGTTGGTGAAGAAGCAAAGCCTCGCAAATCTGCCTCGACCGGCATCGCGATTGCTATCATCGGTGGATTGTTGGCGACGGGTTTTGCGTACGCGAACACCGTCGGCGCGCCACCACTGAGCAAACTGAGCGAAGCGCAAGGAAACGCTCCTTGGATGACGGCTCTGGCGGTGATGTTGCCAATCTTTCTCAGCGGCGGCGTGATCATGACGGGCTACTTTGGGTGGCAGCTGACGCAAAAGAAAGCTTGGGGATCATTTAAGACTCCATCCTTTGGTACCAACGTACTGTTGATCTTCGTGATGGCGTTCTTTCACTATGCCGCGTCCGCCATTTTTGCTTACGCCGCTTCCATGTTGGGAGAGGGCGGCGATGCGATTGGTTATGCCATTTTCAACACCGCCTGCGTCGTCACGGCGATCATTAGTGGTTTGGTGGTCGGAGAATGGAAGAAGGCATCGGGCATGGCCAAGATGTTGCTGTACGGAAGCCTGTTGTGCATGGTCGCCGGCGTTTTGGTTTTGGCTTATAGCAAAACAATCAAGGTCGATGCTCCTAAGGTCGACGCGGCCGCAGCGGACGTTGCCAGCGCAGCAAAAACGCTTCCTGCCATCTCGTTGGAAGGCGTTAGAGCCGATATTGATTTCAGCCAAATTATTGTTCGCACAGGAGCCTGAAAATATGAATATTCATGAAGAACCTTTCGGCACGTTTGAAGGCAAACCTGTCGAGCTTTATACGTTGGATAACGGCAATGGAGTCGTGGTCAAAATTACAACCTACGGAGGCACGGTCACCTCGATTGTGACTCCCGATAAAGATGGCAACGCCGCCGATATCGTGTGCGGATTCGATACGCTCGATGGCTATTTTTCCGACGATTATAAGGGGAATTCACCTTACTTCGGTTGCTTGGTCGGTCGCTACGCGGCTCGAATCAAGGACGGGAAATTCACCGTCGATGGGACTGAACATCAGGTGGCAACCAATGATGGGCCCAATCACCTGCACGGCGGTGTGAAAGGGTACGACAAACGAATTTGGTCTGTCGAAAACACGGCCGAAGAGTCCGATCATGTCGCGCTGACGTTGACGTTGGACAGCCCTGACGGCGAAG
>CALDEW010000078.1 GCA_937942355.1 uncultured Pirellulaceae bacterium
CCAAGGATCGCACGCTTGCAAAAAATCGTTTGGGGATGGCCCAAAACCTTACGCGAGCTCCTTTAATCTAGCGCTACCACACACACGTTTGCCAAACCGTGCCCTGTCGCGGCGGGAATGCATTGAGGGTAAACTGTTAGCAAAATAAAAAACAGATTGGATCCAATCTCAAATCGCGGAGTGTTAGGATCCTGCCAATTCAGATGGAAATTTATACGCATGACCAAGCTTACTTTCTGCGGGGCCGCCGGCACCGTCACCGGTTCCTGTTCGCATATCGAATCCGACCACGGCAATTTTGTGATCGACTGCGGACTATTTCAGGGCAACAAAACGACTCAAGCGCTGAACTACGGTCAGTTTCCTTTCGACGCCAGTAAAGTAGAATTCTTGATTCTGACTCACGCTCACATCGACCACTCGGGGTTGCTTCCCAAATTGGTCAAAGCCGGGTTCAAGGGCACGATTTTTGCCACCTCGCCATCTGCAGATTTGTTGCAATTCATGCTCCGCGATTCGGCGTACATCCAAGAATCCAACGCGGAGCGCCAAAATAAAAAACGCCGGCGCAAGGGCCAAGAGGAGATCGAACCCATCTACTCGATGGCGGATGCCGAGACGGCGTTGGGGCTGATGGAAGGCGTCGACTACGAAACCTGGTTTACGCCCAAACCTGGTGTGAAAGTTCGATTTTGGAACGCCGGCCATTTGCTGGGATCTGCTTCTGCCGAAGTGCGTGTCGATGACAAAGCATCCGGCAAAGAACTGTCATTACTTTTCTCTGGCGACCTGGGCCCCGAAGAGAAAGCGTTCCATCCCGAGCCTGACGCACCTGCCGGACATGACTACATCATTTGCGAAAGTACTTATGGCGATCGCGACCGTGACGATTACACGTTGGAAAAACGGCGCGAAGCGATCAAACAGGAACTGACGCGCGGACTCAACCGCGGCGGCAACGTCGTCATTCCTGCCTTCGCGGTCGAACGCAGCCAGGAACTGCTGCACGACATTGGTGTGTTGCTGAACAACAACGAGATTCCTCCGTGCGATGTTTACTTGGATTCACCGCTGGCCCGCAAAGCAACCGGCGTGTTCATAAAATACGCTGACCAGATGCAAGACATCGCGATGGACGAAGAGCAATTATTTCGCCACGAACGATTTCATATTGTGCAAAGCGTTGAGGAAAGTAAAGCGGTCAACCAAATCCGCAAAGGTGCCGTCATCATTTCGGCCAGCGGGATGTGCAATGCGGGACGGATCAAACATCACCTCAAGGCCAACATCTATCGCAAGGAGTCCACGATTCTGTTTGTTGGGTACCAATCGCCGGGAACGCTAGGGCACATCATCACAGGCGGTGCCCAGCAGGTCAGGATTCACGGCCAACAGTACCAGGTTGCTGCCGAAATTCGAAGGCTGGGAAATTACTCAGCGCATGCCGATCAAGGCGAGCTGCTGGATTGGGTGGTGGAACGCGGGCCGATACGCGGCGCGCTGTTTTTGAATCACGGTGACGATGACGCCAGAAAAGTCATGCGCAATATGCTTGGCGACAAAGGCATCGACACGTCCAAGATCTTCACGCCTAGCTTTGACGAAAGTTTTGAACTAACTCCCGGTTCCCAGCCAATCTCTCAAGGAAAACCGGAACCACGCATTGAGCCTAGTGAACTGGAGACTGACTGGCACAACGACTACGCTGTTTTCATGTTGGATCTTTCCAGTAAGTTGGATGAAGTCAAAGATCCCCAAAAACGCCGCGCTTTGATCACTCGATTAGCAAAGACGCTTAAGGAGTAATTGGTAAAGAAACCGTCGGCTATCGCCAAAGGTGCCAAACTTTAGACGCAACGGCACGACCTTTGAGCGGCAGGGGATTAAACCACAGAGCTCACGGAGAACACGGAGTTTAGCCGGCCAGATCCTCTGTGATTTCTGTGCCCTCTGTGGTTTAAACATCTTTCGGGCTCGCGTTTTTTCTGCGTTGGACAAATTCCAATTGCCGTTTTGCTGAAACGGCAACGTCGTTCAACGATTCTGCGCCCGAGCATTTGACAAATATCTTCGCCAAATATTTCTCGGCGATGTCCAGCTCCTTGGGGGATTGAGCCCGCGCGAAGTTGGCGATCATCCGTATCAGTTCTCCTTTCGAATCAGGTAGGCGAATCTGCGCGGACAACTGGTTGAACCGTTTCCGCGCTTCAAAGAAGACATGTCTTTGATCGCCTTTAGGATCCACCGTTTGTGTCAGTTGTAGATAGCGCGCCCGGCATTGATCTTCCTCCCCCGAAATTTCGAGCTGGTAGGCCGCGGTGAATCGCTGGGTTTCTTCGGATTGCAGGATCGAGTTATTGACTCCCCGTTTGGCCATATCGACCAGCATCTTCTGTCGTGCTTGATAATAAAGCTCTTCGGCATCACCAGCGAAGGGGCTTTCCGATTGCATCAATGGCTTCATTTCGAACGATGCTGTACGCCATTGGTCTGGCGAACTGCTCTCAACCTGTTGGCGCGTTTTTTTAATAAGTTCTTCGGTGCTGGGCGGCATGGCCAGCCAAATGGCCAGCGCCGCGACCACTGCCAATGCGATCATCAAAAATGGAACCGATTGAAAGAAAGATCCGTCGGATAGGGGGGATTCATTTTGACCTTTGTTAAGAAGACGTTGGGCGGTTGTTTTATCAGTGCCCTTGCTCAACGGATTGAAATTTCCCAAGATCTGGGACGCTGCCGATTTCTTGGTGGCATCAATTTTCTTGATTTCTTCGAACGCCAACGCGACTTCGCGCGCCGTATGAGGACGCTGTTTATGGTCGGGGGCAAGCATGCGGGTGACGATCTGATCCAACCAGATCGGGCAGTTCATGATGTGATCGGTGACCGAAGGAGCGGGTTGGGTTTGTTTCTTTTGCGCGAGTCGGCCCATCGTATCTAGTTCATAAGGAAGTTTTCCGGTCAGCATCTCAAACAGAATCACGCCTAAGGCGTAAACATCGCTTTTGCGAGTTGCACCGTCAATGAATTGCTCAGGCGCCTGATAGGCAGCGGTGTCCATTTTGCGTTGCTTGGTCGCGTCCCAGCGACGCCGCCCGACCTGATTCAGCCGCAGACCGGTGACTTTTATTTTGTGGTCGGGTGTGACCAGAATTTTGGTTGGGGCGAGTGTGCTGTGAATCAAATTTTTCTCGTGCAGATAGCTGAGCATTTCTGAGATCTGCCGCCCGTATTCGACCACTAAATCAGGCGTCAGCTTTCCTCGCCGAGCCAACAACGCCGACAGAGATTCGCCACTTACTAATTCTGACGCGAAGAAGATTTTTTCTTCGTGGGCACCTGCGCCGTAAATTCGGACGAGATTCTCATGTCGGAGCTTCTGCAGTTCTTTGACCTCGACTTGGATTTTCTTCAGCGCGGTCTGCCACGTTATCTTTTTGGGGAATTTGATGAACTTTAAGCTGACGTCGCGGTCTTGAACGATCTGTTTGGCGTGATAGACCTTCTGCCGTCGGTTGTTGCCTAATTGCCTGACGATTAGGAAAGGGCCTACTTGAGTGTTTTCCAAAACAACAATCCGCAAAGTGTGGGGACGGGAGTCGGCAAGAGTAGGCGTGAAAGTCAGTGACGCCTACACCAAAATATACAATAGCCGAAGCCTGTAGGCCAATCTTGTCGCAGATGTGAGCCGCATGGCGATAGCCGCGGGTTGCGAAGCCAAAAGAAGAAACATCGGGAAAACGTGACTCAACTAACCAGCGGCTAGCGCCTCGCCGCTAACAAACCAAGTCCGCCGGACTCGAAGTAAGGACCATTGAGCATGACCTACCCAAGTCGGTCGGCTACGCGAAAAGGACAAGCCCCGGGATCTGGCAGAGAGTTTAAATCGCAGAGTGCCCTGAGATCTCAGAGACTCTCAATTTATTTTGGAAACTGCCGGCAGTATTCGTAGACACCCATCGTGGTGGCGGTTACTACGTTGTAACTAAAAGGCATTCCATAGACCGGGATCTCAATGCAGTCATCAACCACCGTAAGTTCTTCGTCAGTGATTCCGTGGCGTTCGTGGCCGATCAGCAAGGCTGTTTTGGCCTGATAGCGGTACTCATAGATTAAATGAGAGCTATCGGTTTGTTCTAAACCGACGATTCGGTAGCCATCGTTTTTTAGGTTCTTTAAGACCGGGATGAGTGATCGCCGTTTTTCGATTCTCACATGATCGGCGCCGTCGCGTGCGATTTTGGGATCAACTTTTGAGGGGCCCGAAGTAATGATGCGCGTGATTCCGGCGCAACCGGCGAGCCTCACCATGCGGGATAGATTGACTTGGCTTTTTAACGCCGGCACCACCAACACCAACTCACGCGGTTTTGCCAACGGCGTCAGTGGTTTGTGGCGAACGTGGACAGCACACACGTAGTTCAATCCAATGAAAGTGAGGAAAAACGCGTTGGGATATGCGTGCGTGGGTGGGTTAAGAGCCCACCCTGCGGTTGCGACACGCTACCGAGGCCGGCAGTGGCGTTAGAACGGGATGTCGTTTTCTTCGTAGGATTCTGCGAACGCTTCGTTGGCGGCTTCGGCAGAATCGCCAGATGCTGTTCCACCTGCCGAAGTTACCTTGAAACTGATGGCTTCGGCGCTGAGGAAATATTTTGTTTCGCTGCTGGCGTCTTTTTGCCATTTGCGTCCGGACAACTGATAGGCAATTTCAACTTCGTTGCCGACCGCCATTTCATCAACGGTGTCGCAGGAGTCGCGTACGAATTCGACCGGGATGTAATTCGTGAAACGGCCGTTGTCTTGTTCCAGCACGACCAGGCGTTTACGGAATCCTTTTTGGCCGTACGTTTTTGTTTCTTCGATCAAGTGGACGATGCCACGGACTTTTGTTTCACTCATAATACATTCTTCGAAAAACTTAAACTTGCTTCATTCAGTCGCCGCCACTTGCTAATACGCAGATACGATTGACAAAACAGCGAGCCCCAAGATCATACCCGATCGCCGCCTCAGTGAAAGAAACCGAAACTCGAAATCGTCTGATTTGAGCGAAGATTTGACGTGGCCGCAGGTGATTGCTTTAATGGTCGGTCTGAAACGCTTCCATCAACGATTAATATAAGTAGAAAGCTACCATGGCTAAGAAAATTGATTGGTATTACCACCGCAAGGGTTGAAAGACTTGCACGAAAACGCAAGAGTTTCTTGCGAAGGAAGGCGTCGAACCCAAAGTGATTGTCGATGCGAAAAAGGACGTCCATCAAAAATCCGAAGCGCTCAAGCTGATTTCGGCGGCGACTTCCGTCCACGCCGCCAAAGGCAAAAAGATCGTGGAGATCGACCGCAAAAAATCCGACACAACGGACGAAGAAATATTGAAAGTGGTGCTTGGCCCAACCGGAAACCTCCGCGCGCCGACTCTGGTGATGGGGAAGAAGATGATCGTCGGTTTCAATGACGAGATGTATGCGGGGCTGTTCGGATAGCGGGTGCTCGAATAGCGAGTGCTCGAATAGCGCTTTTCGGCTCAACGATCTCGTAGGCTTATCGCTTGCTTGGAGCAGGTTTTTTTGATGCGCCGACGGTAATGCAGTTAGCTGGCCAAAGCTCCACAGATTGGCTGAAAACCCACGTCTTTGAGTATTTCTGAAAAAAACAAAATTGTTGCGTGACGCCGCCTTCCCATTGGTCACTCACCAATGAATTCTAATTCAGGTTAATTCATTTGAACGATTGACGTCTCGGGCGTCGTGCGCCGCTAGGTTGCGTCAGGATACGAGCGACTGTGAGCAAAAGGAGGTGGATGTGATAAGGCTATCGAACTTAATCTTCTGTTCCTTCATGTCGACGTTGCTCTGCGCTGAGACAGGTGCTCAGCATCTGACACTTTCCAGTTTCCAAAAACAAGTCCAGCGGCGAGTGGCACGTGATCAAGCGGTGCGATACGCGTTGATAGAGCTAGAACGAAACACAACAGGCGAATCCTATCAGAAGAAGTACTACCGTGCCGCGAAACGCGCATCGGATGTTGACGAGCAAAACGTAGCATGGCTACGCAAGCAAGTCGCGAAGATAGGTATGCCCGCACCTGCGGTGCTTGGACGGGAATGCGCCGAAGGATTTTTCCTGCTGATCATCCACGCGGATCGTGACCGGGAGTTTCAACGCGAATGCATACGGTTAATGAAAAAGGGGCCCAATCAATGGCCTGAGTCCTATGTCAACAAACTAGAGTTAAGAGTGTCCTTACCGCTGCCGAGGAAGCTAAAGCTCCCCAATTCGGATGAAAAGAAAAACAAAACAATCGCAGATCAGCCTTCGACATTAGGTGATGCGTTGAGGATTGTCTTTAACTGGCCACAGAAACAGGTTGCCCCGCCTAAAAGTGCCAAAAAAGGCGACCAGAGCAAATTAAGAAACCAATAACAAACCTCGCAGGGCGAACACGTTGACGACACCAACAGAAACGGTCCGCAAGTGTTGTCTGGTTTTAACTCAAACAAGCGCGAAGCACGATCGAGCGAATTTTTCACGGCATCTGATGATTCACTCGCTTCGTGCTTGTTTTTTGCCACCCGCTAAGGGCGAGCAATGAGCTGCGATTCGCACATTCGGAGTGGATGCGTATTTTTTAGCTTTGAGGCGGTGATTGTGCCGCGTTACCGCTCAACCTTCTCCAACGCCAGTTCAAAATACTTGGCCTCTTTTTTCATACCATTGTCATGACAGAATTTGGCTAAGTCCTTGAATCTTTTGGCGGGGCTGCAGCCAGTGGCGAAAAGAAGTTTAGCATGACACTGGGGACACAATCCTAAAGGTTGTTTGTCTGATTCTTTCAAGTGATTGCTGCCTTGCATGTTGCACTGGAACAGCGTGCAGTGCTGCATGGAGAACATGTGGCCCGTCTCATGCGTGGCCAATTTCACGGTGCGCTGCAAACATTTCAGATACGCTTCGTCACTGTCTGCGGGATTTCCAAACCGGTTGATCGACCACACTCCGACACGATCGCGCAGCATGGCATAACCAAACACAAAATTCCATCCTTTACCCGGCCACAGATCCGCTTCGGTGAATGCGATCGACGCAAAAGCGTCCTCGGGAAGTCCCGGAGCCAGTACCTCTTCAAGAATATAAGTCGTCAGCCATTGCTTGACGTTCCACTCCGGATGTACTCGACGGGCCGAGTCGGGAATCGAAGACTCAGGTTTGGCGTCCAGAATAACCGATTCGCACTGGTAGTAGAGCGAAAGGAAGTCACTGCTGAGCTTGATCAGTTCTGTTTGTTTCTCCGAGAAGTCGCCGATGGGCTGCACGTACAATTTGTTGCGTCGATGGGAAAGTACGTTGGGCCGAATTTTGACATACTGGGCAAACGTTTGGCCTTTCTCTTTGTGTTGATCCAACCACTCGCCCGGCAGCGGATCTTCAAGCGGTTTGTGGATTGGCTTGAGCAGTTTGATCGTTTTACGGATCGCCGCTGGCCGCAGGGGCTTTGATGGCGTGGCTGCACCGGATGACTGAAACGCGTGAGCCGAGGGTCCGCACAGCATGGAAGTGAAGAAAATCGTAATCGCCCATCGAAAGTTGTTCATGGATGTCATCCGTTCTGTTGATCAGCGGGCAAGGGGCAGAAAAGTTAAAACGCAACCTGCAAAAAATAGTTTGCTCTTTCCGCTTTGCACAAACGCGCTTTGATTATAGCTAAACGGCGCTGACCCAAGAGCACTTACTTCGCAGGTGTGAGCCGCAAGGCACTAGCGGGCTGTTGATCTATTCGCGGCACAGTCGTGGCATAGGCTTCCAGCCTGTGAATTTTGCCTGATTCGAATCGCTTAGTCTATTTTGAAGACGTAAAATCACAGGGTAGAAGCCTATGCCACACTAAATCAACAGACTGCTAGCCGCGGGGTGCGGAGCGACGGAAAGAAACATCGGGAAAACGCGAGTCGACGAACCAGCGGCTAGCGCCTCGCCGCTAACAATCTGAGTCCTCCAGACTCGAAATATGGGCCATTGGGCGCGGACCTTGGGGTTAGCGTCAGGGCGCAAGCCGTACGGTTTCGCGACCATTGCAAAGAACGTTTGACTGGGTGGTTCTGTCTTTTGGTGGGCTAACCGGAGGGCCTGCGCCTGTACCGCTAGGAAATTTGTTCGGCTCTGGTTTTTGGGTGCAGCCGGAGAGTAAAAGGAACACTAATCCGCACTGATCTTCAACAATTAAGGACGCATAAGGCTCAAGGTGGGCAAAACAGACATAGCAGGTTTCATCATTGATCTTGACGCCGTTTCGGTAGATTGGGAAAAGTAGGTGGCGATGTCAACGCTACTACTTCCTAACACTACCGAAGGTTCAATGTCCACTTTAGATCTACCAACAGTGCCTGCTACCAACACTGCTGATCCGACGGTGAAAGTCTTCTGGGCGATTGCGATTGGCCACTTGCTGCTGTGGGTGTTGATCTGCGTTGTCACTCAGCCGAATCTTCCTTTGGATATGGTCGAGATGATTTATTGGGGGCAGCAATGGCAGTGGGGCTATCACAAGCATCCGCCGCTGCCTGCGTGGACGGCGGCTGCGGTTTGGGAATTCAGCGGCAACCAACCCTGGGCCATGTATCTGACGGCTCAGTGTACCATCGTCGCAACCTTTTGGGCGGTGTGGAAGCTGGCGCGTGAAATCGTTTCGCCCTGGTTGGCGATCTGCAGCGTGACCGTCATGGAAGGTTGCTACTATTGCAGCTACATGGTCAACGACATCAACAACACCATCATGACGCGTCCTATGTGGGCGCTGGCGATTCTGTTCATGTATTGGGCGCTGGTGCGGCAGAAGCAATCGCAGCGCACCCTTTACTGGTGTCTGACGGGCGTCGTCATTGGGATTGGCATGTTGTGCAAGTATTACATGGCCGTTTTAGTCATCGCATTTTTGGCGATTCCCATTTTGATTCCCAACACACGCCGCACTCTGAAGACTGCGGGGCCTTGGTTGATGGCGATGATCTCAATCGGTATTTTTCTACCGCATGTTATTTGGATGGTGGACAATGATTTCATCACCATCCAATACGTGCTCAACCGCAGCGACGACGCCGCGGCTGATTCGGTTGCCGGAAATGTGCTGAAGCACTTTACCTCTCCCGTTAGTTTTCTACTTTCACAAATGGGTGCTGTGCTGCCGGTGTTGTTATTGATGTGGCCGCTGGTCAAGAGTTGGAAACTGAATCGAAGCTCAAATACTCCTACCGTCAGCAGTAGCTTTGATCGGAAATATCTTGCAGTCGTCGTGTTGGGGCCTGTGGTGGTTTACTTGGTTGTTTCCGCGGTATGGGGAGCTTCCATTCGTAGCATGTGGGGCGGCCCTTTGTTTAGTTTCCTAGGATTGTTTGTGTTGGCCACATTTTTAGTCCAGGAACATGCGGATAAGGTACGGGCTGTCATCCGGTCTTCATTGATTGTCGGAGGTGTGATGGCGCTGGCACTGTTTGTGCGAAATGGTTTTGGCCCGGCTGTCCGTGGTGAACTTTCGAAAGTTCACTTTCCAGGCGCCGATGTCACGCGGGAGGTTAACCAGCGGTGGCAGCAGCTGCATGGTGACCAATTGAGAATTGTTGGCGGGCAAATGTTTGTGGCCGGTTGCGTCGGTGTCTACTCCGACAACCAAGTTGATGTGTTCGGTGGCTTGGCGGCTGAGGAGAACCCGTGGGTCAGTGATCTTCAGATGGCTCATCGTGGCGGAATGATCGTTTGGGACAAAGACGAATTCGGCGACGCGCCCCCCCAAGATTGGCTGACGCGCTATCCCACGGCTGAGTTGATGGAGCCCATCGTCTGCAAGACTCGCGCTTTGACCGGAGATGTGAATGCCGAAGTGGGCGTTATTATCGTTCACCCCGCCGGCGCGTCGAAATCGACGGAAGTGTGGGCTTCTAAACCGGCGTCTTCAATCAATAAACATCGTTGAGATTTTGATAGCCAAGCCGGTGGAGTCAAAACCGGTACTACTTCAGGTGGTCGGGCAAGAAGTTTAAACCACAGAGGGCACAGAGATCACGGAGACACTGACCGTCTGAACTCTGTGTTCTCCGTGAACTCCGTGGTTAAAATTCTTTTTTAGCGGCGGGGCACCCAGCCCTTCTGATCTTCGCGCAACCCTTTCCTGATGATTCAGGCAATGTTCTCCTCATCACGCGGCTACCACTGAACGTGCTTTGCCGGCGCGTCAAATGGATAAGTCTTCCCATCGCAACGATTGGACCGATTGAGCAGACGCGCGCGTTTGCCAAAGTGAAGATTTCTATCCAGATCCTCCCGAAATGCTAATGGTGGGGTAAATTTTCAAGAATCCCTTGAAGTATTTCTGAGACTGAACTGAAAATTGACGTTGAGTCTCCCCGTTATGTTCCCGTTAGCTCTCGCTGACGGCCCAATGGCGAATTTGAAAATGAAAAAAATTATCCCTCTGCTACTTGTTGTTCTTGCTCTTTCTTCAACACAAAAAGCGTTTGCTCAATCCGAAGACTATGCGATCGAAGGATTCATTGAACCGTTCAGAAAAATTGAACTCTCCAGCGATGAAACGGGCGCGATTGCGAAAATGCTCGTAGAAGAAGGCGCAATGGTCCAGCAAGGCGACGTAATTGCAAAATTGGATTCGCGGGTTCAGGAAATTCAGCTGGAGATTGCCAGTAAAGTCGCGCATTCAACCAGTCAACAACGAGCTGCGGCTAACACTCTGAAGAAACGTCGCGCTATCGCCGAACGACTGGAACAGCTCAAGCAGCAGGGGCACGCCAGCTCAAGTGAGATCATTCGCTCTGATTTGGAAATGTCCATCGCTGAAGCAAACTACTTTAATTCCGTTGAAGAATCAGCCGTACGCGAAGTCGAAATGCGGCGCGCTCAAGTGCAACTCGAGCGGCGTACGATAAAAGCACCATTCGCTGGATTCATTGCCAAAATCGCTCGCCGCGAAGGAGAGTTTTTGTCGCCGCTGCACCCCGAAGTGTGCACGCTGATTCAAGTCGACAAATTGCTGGCTACGTTTAATGTTGATTCAAATGAGGCCTCCAGTTTTCATGTTGGCGAAAGCTACGAACTTCGGCTGAGAGATGGTTCAACGGTTCAAGCTCAGGTGCACAGCGTCGGCGTTGAGATCAACCCACAAAGCGGAACGGTCGAAATCAAATTTGTGATCAACAACGAAGGCTACAAAATTCGCAGCGGCGACAGTTGCTCGCTGAACGTTTAAACCAACGGTCGGCGCCTATACCGACTTCAGCGCCATTTCGCTCTGGCCCACCAAATTCGGCCTGTGAAAAGATTGAATAACGATAAGGATAGCGTTACCCCTACCAACCATGTCGCAGCTCCCCCCCACACCGCCGACAGACGCAAGCGCCGGTAGTCGGGTGCCTACTGTTTCGATCTCCCCAGCAAAGCCCCGTTCGCCTGAGGTGCTGGAACAGTTGGACATCGAATCTCAACCGCTGATTCGGAACTTCTCCAACGCAGTCGAAAATACCGCCTCTGCTGACTTATTGTTTAAGGCGATTTTCAAACTCATCGACGCCGAAACGGATTGCCTTGCGATGTGGCGCGTTGAAGTCGATGCGGCTGAGCCCACGATGCAGCATTCAAGCGTCTCCGATGAAAATGCAAATGCGGTTTGGCTGTCGGTGGAAGATCAAATTACCGCGGTCGTAAACAAGGCCAAAGAGTTCGACCAGATTTGCAGTGCGGTCGTGTTGCCCGAACGGAAATACATCCTCGTAGCCGCTCCGCTTGATCCGCAAGCCACGGATTCAGAATCCGGAGAAGTTCTAGCGGCATGCTTCATCGCCAATGATCAGACGCCGCTTCGACTTCAATGGCTGTTGGGGATCGCATCTCAATCGGTAAGCCGTTGGGTTCAGCGTCGCCAAGCAGAGATCGCTCAAGCCCAATCGCAAACGCTGACCGACGCGATAGGGTTATTTGATACGATCGGCGATTCAAAAAGCTCGACCGAAGCGGCGATCGCGATCGTTAATCATCTGCGCCGTTTGTTGAAGGCAAATCAGGTCGCGATGGCTGAGGTGGATGCCAAGGGGAATCCGACACTGTTGGCGGTTTCGGATGTGGAGAAAATCGACGCCGGCGCTTCGAACAACAAATTGCTGCTGTCTGCAATCGCTCAGTCGGTGTCCGCCGGTTCAACGATCACCTACCCAAATCAAGACGCTGCTAAGGACGCCGCCCAAATTTTGCCGTTGAAAAACTGGTGCAGTGCTGCCGGAGCATCGTCGGCAATCAGTTTGCCGATGGCGTTGAAGGATGGTGCAGTTGTTGGAGCATTATTGGTGACTCTGGGAGATGACGTTCAGGGAGACCAACAGCAACCGTATGTTGAGATGATGACGGGTTTGATTGCCAAGCAGTTCGACGTCACCAATCGCGCCAATCGGTCGACGGCCCAACTTCTTAAGTCGAAGCTGAGAACGGGAAAATCGACATCATGGAAAGTCTTAGCCGGGGTGCTTTTATGTGCCGGGCTGATGGCGGTGCCGATGCCTTACCGTGTGAAATGCGAATGCCAAATTCAACCAACGCAACGCAGATTCGTGGCGGCTCCCTATGACGGAATTTTGGAGAAGTCTCTGGTAGAAGTCGGCGAAGTGGTCAGCAAAGACCAAGTCATCGCGCGGCTGGAGGGACGGCAGCTGAGAATCGAACTGGCCGGGGTCGAGGCCGAATACGAAGGTGCCCGTCGTCGGCGCGATTCTTCTTTGGCGATGCGCGAGATCGCACAAAGCCAGATTGCAAAAAGCGAAATGAATCGGCTGGCCGCCCAGACCCAAATGCTTAATAACCGCATTAAAGACCTCGAGGTGCGGTCGCCGATTGATGGTGTGATTGTTTCAGGCGACATGGATAAGGTTCAAGGAGCGCCGTTGGAGATGGGCCAGAATTTGTTCGAGGTCGCTCCACTGGAAACCATGGTCGCTGAAATTGGGATCCCCGAAGCCGAGATTCATTACATTCAATTTGAGGATTCGGTCACGCTGAAAATTAATTCCTTCCCGTTTGAAAAATGGTCGGGCAAAGTTCAGCAGATTCATCCGAGCGCAGAAATTATTGGAGGCGAAACGGTTTTCGTTGCCGAGGTAGAAATTGATAACGCCTCTGGCGAACTTCGTCCGGGGATGGAAGGCAGCGCCAAAATTGCTACCGGATGGTCGCCGCTGGGCTGGAACCTGTTCCACGGTGCATGGGAATCGTTGCGTTATTGGACGATTTGGTAATGAGTATTTCGCCTACATCTAATGCTCAGATTCAAATGGGCGGCGGTGCGCCTGACCCCAACGCGCAATGGCTACAAGCACAGTTGCAGTTGCGGGCGGAACTGAAGTTCGATACCCGCATCGAGGACGGGAATACTTTTGTCGTTATCGAAGATCCCGTCCGTTCCAAATATTTCCAAATCGGTGTCTCAGAATTCGAATTTATCGCGTCACTAGACGGGCAACGGACTACCGAGGAAGTGCTGGCGCAGCTGCACGCCAACGGTCACGATACGATTCGGGAACAACAGGCCGTCACGATCAGTCAGTGGCTGGCGCAATCTAACTTACTTATCTCAGAATCAACCGAATCGACCGATCGGCTCAAGACGCAGGTCCGATCGCTGAACAGCCAAACTTTGATCAGCAAGATCAATCCGATTTCGTTCAAGGTTAACTTGTTCAATCCTAACCATTTATTGTCAGCCGCTCAGCCCTACTTCAACTGGATGTTCTCGAAATGGTTTTTCGTGGTTTGGTTGGTCGGTTTTGTGTGGGCGGTTCAAATTGCGGCGACTCAGTGGACAGAGTTAGGAATCGCTTCGCAGGGCATATTGTCGGGGACCAGTTGGATTTCACTGCTGGTTTTCTGGTTGCTGTTAAAAGTCGTTCACGAGTTTGCTCACGGGATTTCCTGCAAACGTTTTGGTGGAGAAGTTCCCGAAGCGGGCGTGTTGTTTCTGTTGTTTACGCCGATGGCGTTTGTGAACGTGACGTCGATGTGGCGATTTTCCAGCCGATGGCAACGCATCATCGTCGCGGCGGCAGGAATGTACGTGGAATTGTTCGTCTCGTTTGTCGCGCTGATCGTTTGGGCCAACACGGAGGGCTTGACGGCCGATATTGCTTACAACGTGTTCTTAATGGCCAGTGTGACGACGATTCTGTTTAATGCAAATCCGCTGATGCGTTTTGATGGCTACTTCATTTTGTCTGATCTGTTAAAGGTTCCTAATCTCTACGCTAAAGGCACCGGCTGGTTCGGTGACCGCATCAAGCACCTGTTTTTGGGAACCGAGAAGACGCCCAACCTGTATGCTCCGCAGGAAGGCCGAGTCGTGAAGGTGTACGGTTCGATGGCTTTCTTCTGGAAGATTTCGATCAGCGTGGGCTTGATCATCGCCGCCAGCGTAATGTTCAACGGTGCAGGATTGATTTTGGGTGCCATCGGCGTCGTTTTGTGGTTCGGCCTGCCATTGATGAAGCAATACAAGATGCACTTCAGCGGTGAAGCGCAGAAACCCATCAATCGCGGCCGCGCGATTATCAGTTGCCTTTGCGCGGCGTTGTTGGTCGGGGCGCTGTTTTGGGTTTTGAAAGCGCCGCCAACCAAATCGGCGCCCGCCGTTGTGCAGTTCGCCGATGAAACGATTCTGCGATCTGCGGCGGACGGTTTTGTGGACGAAGTTCTGATCAAATCTGGCGACGCAGTCGTTGCAGGACAGCCGTTGCTGAGTCTGCGAAATGAGAACTTGACTTTGGAAGTGGATGCGTTGGTGGATGAGATCAAAGCTAAAACCATTCAACATAGAATCTATCGACAGCAAAACGAACTGGGGCTGGCCAAGGTCGAAGAAGAGAGTTTGACGGGCCTGAAGAAGCAATTGGCCGAAAAACGGGAGCAGGCTGCAGGGTTGGTTGTGCGGAGTCCATTGACGGGTTTCGTTTTCGCGCGGAACATGCAGCACATGCTCGGAAGTTTTGTCAGTCAGGGCGATGAACTGATGACCGTGGCGCAGCGGAAGACCAAAGAGATCGTGGTGTCGGTGGATCAGTTAGATTTGGAATCAATTCAGCTTGCTGAGGATAAGCCGTTGCGGGTCGCGTTACCGGGAATGGCGTTGTTTGAATCAACGATCAGCCGCATCGATCCTCGGGCTTCGAATCATCCGACCCACCCGAGTTTATGCGCAGATGCGGGAGGGCCGTTGCCGTTGAAGCCCGGCTCCAAAGACGACAACGATGCGCAGCCAGACATGTTGCTGTTGTCACCTCGGTTTGACGTGTTGGTGACGCTGGACGATGAAGTTAGTAAGTCACTTCATTCAGGGCAGCGCGGGCGCGTCTTCTTTAAGGCGCGGACGCAGTCGCTGGGGAGCTATCTATTTTTGGCGGCCAGCGATTGGTTGAAAACGCAGATCGACCAAGCGATTTTGGTAGCGCCGTAGGTCGTTGATGGTGTCGCAAATAATGGCGCTTACGTTAAGAATTAACTCACTTTGAACGAGATGGATACAATTAGCTTCGCCAATTTTACGTGGCGTAAGCTTCCAGCTTGCGTGAGCATCGAGGGCAGGAAATTCAAACGTGAAAACACTTGATAGCGTAGTTTCTAAGGGTACATTTCCATCAATTCCAACTGCTGAAACAGGCGGAGGTGGATAGCGCAAGCTGGAAGCGTACGCCACTGAGGGGCTTTGCTAGAAACAGTGTGGATTCGTCGCGCAACGAACCAGCGGCTAGCGCCCTGCCGCTAAGAAGTCGTGTCGCTACGCGAGAATAAGTAACCTTTTGGGCAAGGCGCCCAACCTACTTCAACGAAACGTTGGAAGTCGAATCTGCTTGGCGCGTCGAAGCATTGTCGCCGCTCATTTGTAAAATCGAGTCAACGTCTTGCGCGTTTTCGAGGCTGAGAAAATCCTTCTTGCCATCTTCAAGCGTTAGCAGCATGCCAAAAATTCGCCAACCGGATTTACTCTTTCTCACCATCCATGTCAGTTCGTCTTTGATCGTTTGACCGTCTTCGATTTCTGTGATCGAGCACGCGACGTGTGCCAATTGCTGTTTGTTGGTAACGTAAAAGGCAGGACTGATCTCGACTTTCGCCTCGGGGCTGCCCATCGGTTGGAGGTAGAGCCCCGCTTTGGCGGTGGTTTCAAACGCAACCGAAGTCAACAAACGTTCGGCCTTCACACGATCACCGGAGTTCAAATATTTCATGAACAATTGGCAAACGGCTTCCGGGCTGGCGTCGGCCTCGGGAAGCTTGGTTTCCACAACCGCTGGGGAAACCTCGGTCTTGGTCGCAGAAACGGCAACCGATGTTGTGACGTCTTGTGAAACCGCAGCCGGTTCCTCTGGAGCGGCGGATTCGGTTTGCGAAACTTCGGCCGGCGTCGAATCGCCACATCCAACTGTCAAAAAGGTGAGGGTAACGGCGGCCAAGCAAAGCAGCAGGTTGGGGCTGCGCGGGTTGAACGCGCGAAGAACATTGTTCAAAGATAGTTGGGTACTCATCCCGATTCCATTCGCGATTGGGGGGCGTCTTAACTCCGCGCCGCGTAAAGCGACAGCAAGTGTCGGAGTCAGCCCACTAGTTTCTCTATTTTCTCAATTGCAGTCAACACGAGTTTTTACTTGTGTTTTTGACGGCGCTGGCCGCCGCAATGACGTGGCGGCTGAGTTTGGTGTCACCGGAGCCTGATTTTATAAGTTGCGTTACCAAGACTTGCATTGGAGGACCACTTGCTGCGGAGGAAATCACAAAAGGGGGCTTGCCGAGAGCTTCTAGGGAGAAGACTTATCTTTCCGCGAAGCCCCCTAAAGGATTCTTCTATCGTTTTCGGCAACTAAAAGCTAAACCGAAATGTCCTGTCACTTGTCACTAAGGGAGTAACCGAACCGGGATCGGGAATCGTGGTTTTCTCAATAACGGAACCATTGATCTCCAATCGTCTGAGTATAATTTGCCTGCGTTAGAAAAAAAGAATCACGGCAAGAAATCGGGCATTTCACGAACGGAGATTTGACCAGAATCGAAGCGGAATCAAATAAAAATCCGATGGAAAACGACATCCGAGCGATACATGAACGATACATGAACGATGCATGAACGATGCCCGAAAGGGATGTGCGGTTGGAAATATGAGAGAACCAGGATGCGGCCAGACTGCCTCTGGTAGACAGTGGGGCTCTTTACGTCATGACTGATTTGCGAAAGGATGATCCGTGAAAAGTACCCCTCGAGTATTCCTATCCTGAGACAACCACCATGGATCCATTCCTTCGAGCTGCGATCAAAGAGGCGAGGCTTGGCCAGTCAGAGGGAGGAATCCCGATTGGTTCGGTCCTCGTGATTGACGACAAGATTGTCGGTCGAGGGCACAATCGCCGAGTGCAAAACGGTAGCCCTATCTTGCACGCGGAAATGGATTGCTTCGAAAACGCCGGACGCCTCTCCGCCATCGACTACGCACGAGCCACGCTTTACTCGACGCTTTCCCCTTGCGACATGTGCAGTGGTACGGCGCTGCTCTACAAGATTCCGCGTATCATCATCGGAGAAAATAAAACCTTCCAAGGTCCCGAAGAATATTTACGCAGCCGAGGCGTCGACTTACAAGTGATCAATGACGGTGAATGCATCCAGCTGATGCGAAAGTTCATCAGTGAATCGCCGGAGTTGTGGAACGAAGATATTGGCATTTGAGGAAACCGGGAAACACCATCTGCACTTCGACATCGGCCACGAGGTTGGCCATGTCGCACGAAGCCGTCTCCAAGTGCAGGCGAAGATGGGAATTGACCGTGTTCCGTTGGGTCAACGCTTGGCACCCCGCTTGAATTAAAGCAGGTCATGCGCTTGCTTTGAAACACACGGAGGCCCCTGTCGGGTGTTTACACGGCTTTTGCCCAGTCGAATTTTTTGGTACCAATACACGCAATATCGCGGCAATATGTTGGCCCCAGCCAGTAGTCGTTAGGTAGCGCCGGGAATCCATTTGCAGAAGGTTTCGTATTTGTGCTTTGATTCGTGATTTGCGATCTATAATATTCGTCCTTAGTCCACTTGGGATTTCCGCTTCACCGTTTTCTTAATCGTATTTCTACACCTCTTTTCGCGCTATGTCCAAAACCTCCATCCACTCACAAACCAATGTAGACCTTGAGATTAAGGATGCGTTGGTCATCTTCAACACGGTCTGGAGCGAACTAGAAGAAGAGGTCGGGCACGAGCATTTGCGTTTTCCCAAAGAGCTGATTCTGCTTGGAGGTGCTCCGGGTTCCGGTAAGGGCACACACACCAAATTTATTATGAACGCGCGCGGGCTGACGTGTTCTCCGATCGTTGTCAGCGATTTACTCAACACACCTGAAGCTCAGAAGATCAAAGACAGTGGTCAGATGGTCGGCGATACAGAAGTTGTCGCGATTTTACTTCGCGAGTTGCTAAAGCCAGCTTATGCGGACGGCGCGTTGTTGGATGGCTTCCCTCGGACGCGGGTCCAAGTCGAATGTTTGAAGATGCTTGTTGATAAGATTGACAGTCTACACGATCATTATGAAAAGACGCCGCTGGCGATTCATTTTCGCAGGCCCACCATTCATGCGATGGTTCTTTTCGTCGGTCAGCAGACCAGTATCGATCGTCAGCGGAAACGCGGATTGGAGATGGAGCGTCACAATCAAGAGGTCGAAGAAACGGGCATCGGAGTCCTCGAACCGGTGCGTGCGACGGACCTTAGCCCCGAAAAATCAGCGCGGCGGTACCAGGTGTTTAAGGAGAAGACTTGGGATGCGTTGCAGTCGCTGAAAGAAATCTATCATTATCACTTCATCAACGCCGAAGGACCGGTTGCGGAAGTGGAGGCCAATATTCTCAACGAGCTTCAGTATCAAAGTTCGCTGGAGCTGGAACCGTCTACGTTTGATTTACTGGCTCCAATTCCCTTGGCCGAAGAGATTATCGTTCACGCGCGGCAGGAATTGGTGCGCCGTTTGGATAGCTATCAGATTGAGCATCGACCTATGTTCATTCGCGTCGTGGATACGATTCAAGAGAAATTCATGCCGATTATTACTCGCCACGCGTTGTCGGGACGCGCGACCGTGAATTCCGAGGACAGCCTGTTCGATGATCCATTGGCATTGTCGATGCTGATTGACATCTTTTCCGAACGCGGATTCCACGCAGTGATCGACAAAACGATCAAAGAAATCCCTCAGCGATTCGATCTGGAAACGGGGGCGATTGAGTATACGCCGAAAGCGATCTACCGCATTCATATCCGGTTTAAGGGCTCAGAGATCCGCCGCGGTTAGAAGCCCACGGAAATGTTAGCAACGGTAGGGCCGGTTCCTCCCGGCCATCCTAGCGGTAGGGGCGCGAGCCCTCCGGTTCTTCGACCAACCTTTACCCTCTGCCGCCGGTAGGAACCGGGCCTACAGAAATCACGGGGCAGCGGTCTCTTTCTGCGGCGGACGAAACGCGAACAGCAACAACAAAACTGCCACGATGGAGACCGACATCGGGTAGAGAAACAGGCTGGAGAAATCGACGGAGACGACGCCATCGGTCGTGGAGCTATGTTGGTTGAAAAGATACGGCGCTACCAGCCGCGAAATGATCGGACCGCCGCCGAGCATCATGAAGTTGAAAATGCCGTGAGCG
The DNA here is from genome assembly GCA_937942355.1 of uncultured Pirellulaceae bacterium. GTDB lineage: Bacteria > Planctomycetota > Planctomycetia > Pirellulales > Pirellulaceae > Mariniblastus. Next base: position 19,720 of record CALDEW010000078.1, read on the forward strand.
CTGGCGCGAATTTCTTTGGGTAAAAATTCGTCCACGAAGATAAACACCGTTGCGAAAAAGAACGCGTAGAACATGCCATGCAACGCGATTCCCAGAATTGCCATCGGTAGGTTTGGGAGTAAGACAAAAATCGCGAATCTTACAACTTGCCCGCTCAAGCCCAAGATCAGCGTCCACTTCCAACCCAGTTTGGCCAGCACGGTACCGATCGCAAACATGGACGCGATTTCGGCCAGTTGTCCGATGCTCATGATGGGCATGACCCACTGCGCATCGGCACCGATACTGGCGATGAAACTGCTGGCCCACATGAAGTAAAGGTCGTGCACCGCCGCGTCCAACATCGCGACAATCCACAATACGAAAACGAAAGGGATCGCCAACGTCTTGATGGCTTGCCACCATGCCAGCCCTTTGGCCGCGCGGTTGGCGGGTGTGTGCGGAAGGGTCAAGCTGAATGCGGCAAGAATGCCTGATGTAATTGCCGCGACCACGAATGTATTTCGAACGGCCATCGGATCGTCGGACAAAAGAAAGACCGCCGGCCAACTGGCGGTCATCCAACCAAAAGTGCCACCTAAACGGATGCGTCCGTATTCCTGCTGGGGATTTCTCATCGCCGAAAACAAAACGGAATTGGCGACCGAAAGCGTGGGGATGAACAGCAGCGCATGAACCCACATGCAAACCGAAAACGCGGAAAAGCTGGTAGAAAAATACAGCCCCACCATCGACAAGCCGCTTAAGAAATGACTGGCGGACAAGAACTTTTCACCGTCGAATCTTCTGTCGGCGAATTGGTTTCCAAAGAAAACTGACACCAGTGCGGAGACTGGAAAAGCGATCAGAATCAGCGTTTGCTGGGTGCCCGAAAAATCAAGGCCTTGTGGGCCGAGGTAGCCAAACAGCAACGGCAGCCAAGCGCCCCAGATGAAATACTGAAAAAACATCACCCACCACAATTTTGCGGTGGGTGTTTTGTCTTCAGTTTGGAGTTGGGTCACGATTGATTGCGATCAGCACCAAAAAGTGCTCAGGCGAAGACGATACGGTCGGAGATCCATCACCGGTGGTGGACCATCGTAAAACGATACTCTATTCCAACGGTCGATCGCCGACTACCGCATCAATGGCTTAGTCGCAAAAAATGTTAGCGGCGATAAATCTGACGATCGTACGCGGCCCGACGTGGCCCATGATAGGTGTTGCTGCCACGAGCAGGATGGTATCCGCGATGGCTTCGGTAAACACTTCCGTGATGCTCAAAAACGATCGTCGGTTGAGGGCGCGCCACGACGACCGGTGCTGTTTCGACAACAACCGCCGGTTCAACGACAACCGCTGGCTGCTGAGCAACGATCGTTGTCGGAGTCGGCCCGCCAACGGAGGATTGTTGCATTTCGTTGATCACTATTTCACTTACGCCGTTTTGGTGCAGGTTGATAATCTCGGAGACGCCAATTTCTTGCTGGACGCCGCTTGAGCGAATCTGGTTGATGATCAGTTGCGGGCTGACGCCGCTGTTGGACATCGCAATCGCGTCTTCAACGGACACTGCTTTTTGCAACTGAACGGCTTGTTGTATCTGCCGCTGCTGCTGCGCTTGGGCGGCCTGTTGTTGGAGGTAGTACTGTTCTTCAGCGTTGCGGTCTTTCTCAGTTCCCAGAACGTGTCCTGCAATCGCACCGGCGACGCCACCGATGGCAATGCCTTCGGGTGTTTCATCGTTCTGGTGGCCGGCGATGCCGCCGATAATTGCGCCGGCAACACCTGCGACAACTGCGTCGCGCTGGGCATTGGTTTGAGCGCACGTCAGATTTAGATTCAGCAGCGTCGTAGTACCCAATACAACTGCGATGGACATGAAACGAACTAACATAATTCACCTGTAAAACTTGCCATAAGAAGGACAACCACGAACCTTTATTGGTTTGGCTGGAGTTGATGTTTCGGGGCAAGGGTATCGAAACTAGGAGAAGTCCGCATGAGCAGTTTTTTTGAGATGCTGGCAGTTGGCGGTCCAGCAACCGTCCGTTGCCCGCAAAATTAGTTGGAGAACTCGCAAGATATTAGGTTTGTGCTTAGAAAATCGCGAGAAACATAGGGAATTGCCCCAAATCGCTGCCGAAATCTAATAGCCCCACCTGCGCGTTTTGCAATCGCCACTGAGTATTTCCGTCATGACGACTTTTGGAGGGCTACCGTAAAAAAAATCCCGTCAACTTACGTCGACGGGATTTCCTTTGGCCTTTACAAGCCTTTCGAGGGTTCGGTCACAAGGGGAGTTGCATCCAAGTTTAGCTGGATGATGGCGAAACGGAGGGCATCTCCTTCTTTTGGATCTTTTCTGAATTTGAACTAGCCGAATCGTCCATCATCTTTGTATCCGTCATCTTAGTGTCTTTCATCTCATGGGCCTGAGCACCGTCCTTAGCCATCATTGCTTCACCTTCGGACTCACCCTTGTCCATCATTTCCTTGGCCATCATTTCTTTTTTATCAGCTTCCCGCTTTGCCATGATGACTTGCTTTTGTTCTTCGTTTAAGAGTTTTTCAACTTTGTCAGCGATCTCCTGAAAGGCCAAGTCCGATTGATCTTTCAAATCCATGACTTTTGTTTGAACCATCTCGGGAACCGAGGCGGCCTGCATCGCCATCGACATCGCTTCACCTTCATTGCTGCCTTTGCGAAGCGCCGCTTTGTAAACCTTTCGCACGTCTTCGACGCTCTGCTGAGGCAGTTGACTCTGCATCTGCGTTTCCAGCTGAGAGAGACGTTGGTAGTTGACCTCTACGAGATCCTTTAACGCATTCTTCTGTTCGCGGACAAGTCTAATCTCTGCGAAATGTTCCTTCTCAATCCGCTTCACCATCTTTGTTTTTTGGTCTCTCTCAAAACGCATCTGTTGTTTGCTTTTGGATGAGGAGCCGGCACTTCGGTAAGAAGATCTAGAGCCCTTGTTACCCGATTGCGCTGAAGCCTCGCCGAACACGAACAATGCCGCAACAAGGCCAAGAAGTAATTTGCCGTTCATAGGGACAATTCCAAGAAAGTTTAAAGGTTGCTTGTCAAACAGACTCCGTTGAGACGTAGTTTAAGGATTGGCTTTACCAGTTTTCTCTGATATTTCTCTAAACCGACGAAAGTTCTTTAATTCGTATCAAACGTTGTTAAAAGCTTCACAGAATTTGGATTAAGGAGGGCGCGTCCGGCGGCCCATTCTCCTCGTTTCACGAAACTTGCTTTGGGGATATAATCCTGCCCAACTCGATTTTTGTCGAGGATTTCAACCACGTACACCGGATTTTTGGGACCGACATGAAGCCTTTCGAACTTACCTTGGGCACTCACAACGCAAAAAAGCGGAGGGAACTAGAGCTTCTTTTGGAGCCATACCCGGTCAAATTGCGGAGTCTTGCAGATATCGATAACGCCATCGAAGTAGAGGAAACCGGAAGCACCTTTGAGGAGAATGCGGTTCTCAAGGCTCAACAGCAAGCCCAGCATTTAGGATGCTGGGTGCTGGGCGAAGACAGTGGTTTGAGCGTGCAAGCGTTGGACGGAGCGCCCGGCATTTATTCGGCGCGATTTTCGGGAGACGAGGCCACAGACGAAACGAACAATGCACTGTTGTTGGAAAAACTCACGGACGTACCGGCGGCAAAACGTACGGCTTGGTACACCTGCCACATGGCGCTGTCGGATCCACAGGGAAAAATCCACGTCAACTGCGAAGCTCATTGTCGTGGTGTCATTCTGAAGAAGGAATTTGGTGACGCCGGTTTCGGGTACGATCCGCTTTTTTTGATTCCTGAATATTCAATGACCTTCGGGCAGCTCGGGGATACGTTTAAATCGCTCATCAGCCACCGGGCACGCGCCAACCGACAATTTGTGCCCCGACTGTTGGAAGTCATAAGACGTCAGTAACACTCGCTGACCCTTTTGACGATGTTTCGGCTGGTTTAGTAATTCCAGACTTGTCGTCCAGGCACACGTACGACCGCTGCACGGGAAAGAACTACGCACTGGCGCTGCGACGGACTAGCGGACATCCTTTGGTCAAATTCTAGTTTCGCCCCGAAGCTGATCTCAGCCGTTAAAGTCGCCGCATTTTGACTAGGCCGCCCGCGATGTCCACTTTCTGAAACCGCCAAGGTCCGGCCAAAATTTCGCCCTGGGCCTATTTCTGCGCTTCAAGTTGTCCATTGCGGTTGCAGTGTGATGCGCGGTTGTACCGATTGAAACGATAGTCAAATAACTCTATCCCAATCATTGTGGTGACACCGCGCTCACCGCAGGAGTCTTTTCCATGCCTGAGCAAAATTCTCAGAACGCAAAAGCTTTTGATCCAGCTTCCTTTTCGATGCCGGCCCAGCCATCGCTGACCTACAGCGTCATCGCGAACGCCACCGAGCCCGAACTTTCCAGCTATGTTCAAACGGTCTTTATTCGTCCGTCGGGCTCGATCACTCCGGGGGCAAGGCTGTCTGATCAAGGACCTGCGGGGGGCCGGGACGCACAACTAAACGTGCCTGCGCAGCAACCGCCCGCCCCACCGATGAGCAATGGCGTTTCAAAATACCAACGGTCGTCAGTTCAGTTCAGCCTCAGCGATCAAACGCTGGAATCGACAGACGCAAGCTCCTATCGACCGAATCAAAACCAATCTTTCGCGCAGCCAGCAGGTCGCTCCAACCTGTCCTACTTGCGCCGCACTGATGTTTCTCCAAGGCAGCAAACGGATTCCCCCGCTACAGTTTTGGACACACCACGCAGAAACGTCCGCGAGACCGAGAATCAGAATCCGCCCGCGAAAGAATCTCAGACTCCGATTTCTAAAACGAAGCTGGTTGATCTGCGTCAGGGTTCGGATCGGACAGAAACACCACGGCGCGACCAAAATACGATCGCCAAAAATCCTGACGAATTTCTCAAACGAGAAGCCTTCAGCAACAAGTTTAAGGTAACCCCTTCAGGAGAAAGAGAAATTGAGAATGCGGGCAGCAGCGGCAAAATCATCTACCTGAAATCTGCGCCACCTGCACAGCACACGGCGAAATTGAAAGTCCCCAAGCTAATCCAGCAAAAAGAACCCGAACCTGTTGCTAAACCAACGGTGGCTCGTGCTGAACCTGCGAAGCCTGCTAAAGCTGTTGTGGATTTTGAGAAACCTGCAGAAACTGAACCACCGCTACCTCAGATCATCCAGTGGCCGATTGTCGACTCAGCCCAAGAGCAAGTCCTATTTCCAGCGCCTGCGGTGACAGGCGCTCCATCGCCGATGGAAATCGACTTCGTTTCTGCAGCGCCAGCAATTGATGCGGAAACCACCAAAATAGATTTCGCCGAAGTCAACATGGAAGCTCCCGCCGAATCAGCGTCAGCCCCATCCACCCAGGCCACCTTCGACCCATTCCAAACGACCGAAGCTCCAGAAGCCCCAACACCCTTTGACCCTTTCCAAACGACCGAAGCTCCCGAAGCCCCAACACCCGTTGACCCATTCCAAACGGCCGAAGCTCCGGAAGCCCCCACCCCCGTCGACCCTTTCCAAACAGCCGAAGCTCCGGAAACTCTCGACCAATCATCGGCGGAAACGTCGTCTCCCTTCCAATCGCCGCAAGAGCAAACATCTCCGGTTAAATCTTCGCCGTTTCAATCGGATCCCGAGGATCCATCTCCTTTTCAATCACCCCAAGAGGAATCATCACCGTTTCAAACTGCTCCGGCGGAACCATCTCCGTTTGAATCGACGCCAAATGAATCATCCCCGTTTCGTTCCACTCTGTTCCAATCTCCATCTTCGCAATTGCAAAGCGAATATGTTGCGCAGTTGAGTGACGGTGAGACTAACATATCGGAGAGCCAGCCGAATTCATTTGCCGAATCCGTGGACGATTTCTTCGTACCATCACCGCCTGACTCCGCCGTCTTTTTGGCCGCTAATAAAGAGGACGACGTTTCCGAACTAACTTCTCAGTCGGAGGAAAACACCGTTTCAGAGGCTCCACCGCAGCGGTCCGATTTCACCAACTCTGCCTCCAATCCGTCGTTGAACTCGCAGAGTGGTCCCTTTCAAGTCATCGGCCATCGCCGGACGGATTTCGCAAAAGATTCGGAATCCATCACCAGTAAGTTAGAAAGCGCTGATTCATCTGAAGTCGCCGCGGGCCAAAGGACTAAGATCATTTTACCAGAGTTTAAACCCTCGTCATCCTATGAAAACGAACACCAGCATTTCACAGCAACGACGTTGGAAAGCGGTCATCGTGCCGAGACGCGGAGCGAACAACAATTCGAGACGCCTTGGTTGAGTCCTTGGTGGATGCTGATCGGACTGATCCCCATCGCGCTCTACATCGGAACCATGAAGTTATTCAAAGATGAAGACGAATACCATTCGCATAAAAACGAACTTTTTGGCAGTCATCTGGATTTTGACAGGGACTTCGAAGATATAGGGAGTTCGAAATCAGATGCGATCTATGGACGTGAAGATGAAGTGCCTATCGCCCGAGGACCTTCGGGCGAAGCAGTCCGGTTAGATATCGATCCATTGCAGTCGCCAATTGCTTTCGCGGAGTCGCGTGAATTTGAACTGCCCTCATCGACAGAAGTCGCCCAACCTGCCTTCGGGCCAGAACTGCGAATCGATCAGTCGCCAAACTTTTCTGAATCGGGCCGACCGAAAACGGGCTCCCAAAAGAGAAAGCAGCCCAAGGCCGAAAAGAAACGAAGCGAACACTAAGACTTGCCGATGCGAACAACGCAAACATTGGCTTGAAAAAACTCAGCCTCGGACATTGATCTGGTTATTGATGGATCCGACGCCCGCCACTTTTGCGGCGATGACTTGGGCGACTTGCTTGAGATAAAAAGTAGGCGTTTCGCCCTTAAGCACGATATGACTGCCTTCGGTTTCACAATAGACCATTGCCAAGCTTCGATAGCCCATTTGGTTATACGTCAGTTTGATCTTCTGAGCTAAGTCCGTCGTGTTTTTTCGTTCGGTAGGGAATTCGAAACATTTCTCGTTAGTCTGCGGGCTGGAATCAATGCTCATCTATACAAATCTCTAATTTTTTGGCAACGACTTATTCGGAAGCTTGTGAAACTCAAACTCTTCCGGCGATGATTTAGAGAGATTAGTCAGCAACCGACAGACCAATCTACGGAAAAATTATGTTAACAGTTTGCCAAATACCCTGGCGGCAGTACTTCGATCGCAAATTCCCGATCAAGGTTATTTTCAATATAGTGCTTGCGTTATGATATCCTCGAACGAATCTGCGCGACTTAGTGCTGTGTTACGTCTTAATTTTTGGGTAGTAGATGAGGCCACGAATCCTGTGGCTGCATTAAACGATGCAGTAAGGGCAACATCAAAGGGTAGAGGAGGGGCAGGACTCGTGGCCTCATCCACTACCTCCAACCCTAAATTTAAGTTGGAACACAGCACTAGGCTGTTTTTGTTTCGAACTTGATCAATCGTTGAGCATACTGTGCTCCATTGATAGCCAAGTTCGCCGTCTGAATCAGGGCTGCTGGACATTTGTTAAATGGGCATTTGTTAAACGAAACCAAGCCTTCCCAACGGAATTATTTTGATGGAGTTGTTTTGAAGTACCAACCCACGTTGCATATCGTTCTGCACCAGCCGGAGATTCCGCCCAACACGGGCGCCATTGGACGAACTTGCGTTGCGCTGCAAGCAAAACTTTGGTTGGTGAAGCCGCTGGGTTTTGAGGTCACCGAGAAAGCCGTCCGTAGAGCCGGGCTTGATTATTGGCAACACTTGGAATGGCAAACGGTCGAAGACTTTGATGATCTACAGTCGAATCTTCCGTCGCAAAACTATTGGTTGTTTTCTCGATTTGCAACGCAGAATTATCTGGATGTAGCGTATCAACAAGGCGATGTGCTTGTGTTCGGTCGCGAAACGAAAGGGCTGCCGAAGTCGATTGTCGATCGCTTTGCAGACCGACTGCTGAGAATTGAAACACATGCCAACGTGAGGAGTCTCAATCTTTCCTCGGCGGTCGCGGTTGCGGGTTTCGAAGCGACGCGGCAAATTGGCAAAGTTTGATTCAAAGTACTTCTCAAATTTCGTTGATTCTGGATTTGCTGCCAAGCGTCGCATTGAATACACTTGTGCTTATACTTATCTTAGAAGTTTTCAGCCGTCCAATGAAGCATCCACGCGAAAGAGTTCGCGCGGCCAGTTGAGGCGGTATCGGACCACATTTCGTTCAGTATTTCGACAGAGTCACCACGATGAGACGCACAGGATTTTTTTTAGCGATCGCCGCCAGCATCTTCCTCTTTGATGGCTGCAGCGGTTCTAAGCACGACAAGCAAGAAGACGAAGCCCCAGTGGTCCAGGATCTAGAGATTAAATCAGATACTCCTTCCTCTGAGACTCCCTCGGACGAATAGTTAATAACCGGTTTTTAGTTTTTCGGTGGTCGGATTATTTCGTCGCTGCATCGAAATCGTTACCAGCGAGCAAATTGAAATGGCGCTATCTCTGTTCGTGACACGCGGCAACGAAAAAGGCCAGATCTATCAGGTTTCCGAAGAAGGCGTTTTGGTCGGACGCAGTTTGAAAAATGGAGTTTGCTTGACAGATTTAGAAGCGTCACGCAGACATTGCCAGATCACCATCAGCAACAACTCCGCTCAACTAATTGACCTCGGCAGCTCTAACGGTACTTTTCTCAACGGGCAGCCCATCTCTTCCAGCGGAATTAAGATCGGTGACCACATCAGCGTTGGCCAAACTGTCTTTGTTGTGTTGGCCGAAGGTGAATCGACCCCCGCTGCACCAAAGCTAGGAAAAAGACAATCGCAAAGTTCGACTTTGACACCGGACACGGACAAGGGCGTGGACGATGATGAACGCTTCGTCGCTCAGTTGAAAAGTAATTTGCAATTTTTGTACGACGCATCTTTGGCAACGGCAAAGAGAGAAATCGGCCCCATGATGGACGATCTCCTCAGGCTAACCTTTGAATGGGTTTCGGCCGATCGAGGGTGTGTGCTTTTAAGAGACAGCCCGCGAAAACCGCTGCGCGTTCAATCGATGCAATATCGTGATCCCACCGAAGCCAAGCAGCAGTTCAAGATCAGCAGCTCCATTGCTCACCATGTCGATGATAACAACATTGGGGTCCTCTCATCCGACATTCTCAAATCAGCTCAACTGAAAAATTCTGAGAGTATCCTCGCCTCCGGCATTTCCGAAGTGCTATGCGTACCTATTCGTGGACGAGATTTTGGTTTGGGACTGATCTATATCGATCGTTTAGCGTCATCCGGTTCTTACGAAGACAGCTTCAATGAAGATCATCTAAAACTGATGCACGTCATTGCTCACCTCGCCGCGACGGCGATCGAGAACGACGAGTACTACGAAGCGTTGCTGGATAAAGAGCGCATGTTGGCCGTTGGCGAAACGGCTGAAAAACTCTCGCACCGCATCAAAAACATCCTCCAAAGTATCAACGGTGGAACCCATCTGGTCGAAGTGGGATTAGCCGAAAATTCTGTCGAGAGTATTCGGCAGGGCTGGGAAATTGTCAAACGAAATCAGGATCGAATGTCAAATTTGGTCCAAGACATGTTTCTGGCCAACCAGGATTATGTCCCCGCGCGGGCCGACACCAACATCAACCAGCTGGTTTCAAATTTGGTTGACGAACATCAAGTGAAGGCTCGTCCGCTGGATGTTTCGATCGAACTGAAGTTCAATCGAGATTATCCCATCGCCAATGTGGATTCCAATGGCATTTCCGTGGCCTTAGGTTACGTTATCGCTGAAGCGGTAAAGAACAGTCGTGGCGTCGAAGGGGCTGTGGTCAGGGTTGCCTTAGTCACAAGTTTAGAGCTTGTGGAGATTTTTGTTCGGTCCGCTGAAGCTGATATAAAAGAACAAGATCAAGGTTCGCAGGTCAGCGAAATTTTATCTGCCACCAAAGAGTTCTTTCCGGGGCTCGAGTTGTCCGCGGCTCAGAAAATTTTACAAGGCCACGACGGTGGTCTCGATATCCGCAACGAAGTTTCTCACGAAGACTATCGCATTTGGTTTCCTTCAGTGGCAACAGACAGAGATCAAAAGAATACGATCGTATCTCCTCCTGACGCAGCCAACACTTGGCGGCGCGAATAAATGCCCACTAATCTTTAGTCGTAACGCTGCACCAGTGCCGTATTAGTTTTCGTGTAGTGGATGAGGCCACGAATCCTGCGGCTGCATTAAACGATGAATCAAACGATGAATCAAACGATGAATCAAACGATGAATCAAACGATGAATCAAACGATGAATCAAAAGGTAGAGGAGGGGCAGGACTCGTTGCCTCATCCACTACCTCCAAACCCAAATCTAAGGCGGAACATGGCACTAGGTTTGAGGGCTCAAGCGCTTGCTGGGCTATCGCGGCAACAGGAAGTTAACTAACGCCAGATCGTTTTTGATGGATTGGGTGGCAGTACAACGCCAGCCTC
>CALDEW010000079.1 GCA_937942355.1 uncultured Pirellulaceae bacterium
TCGCGATTGCATGAAACAACTGGCAGACTTCGCGGGTGTTCAACAACAAATGCGGACTGGCCATCCACCCAAACAAGTTGACATCGCGATGGCCGGCGATGCTTTGGTAATGGTTTTGCACGATGCATTGACGGCTGGCGAACAAAAGCTTTCAAAGGATCCGACGGCAGCAATTCAATTGCAAGCCTTTCATCGGGAACTCTTCTTAAGTTCTTCAAACCGGACGGAAGAGGAAATCACCAGAATCACTGGAAGGTCCGTCCTGGAAACGGTAAACGAAATTGAAACGGCGTCCAAATCACTCGTTTATGCCCCAGCGACTGGCGCGATGATCCAGGTTTACATGTTGACTCCTGAGTCTAATCCAGATGGGGACACGAAGAAACAAACTTGATTCGATCTAGCGTGCGGAAGATGACGGCTTACGCGTTCCGCCGCCGAAGGATCACTAAGTCATGTCGAATTTATTGAATCGGAGAAACTGTGGGAATCTTACTATGGGTGGTAATTGGATTGGGAATCGCCCTGCTTGCCAATTGGCGTTTTCCGCCGAGAAATCGAAAGGGAGTGATCATTACGATCGTGTCGGCAGTTCTTGGTGCATTTTTTGGCCGGCTTATCAGTGCGGACGCAACAAGTGAAAGCCTGTCGTTGGTGAGCGGTACTAGCTTGGCCTTCGCCGGAGTGAGTGCGCTGCTCGCGCGGTTATGCGTTCAACTTGGCAATGCAGTACGGTACATCGAACACTAGCCGCCTCAAGAAATGGACCCCGTATCAAGTTCAAGTTAATGACGAACCTTTGGAACTGAACGATGCCAATACTTCAAACGAAAGACGATAGGATGCCCAAAACAACTGACTTAATCGACACTCCCCGCTATTTGTTGAAGAGCGGAAACCAAGCGATCTTTCCGACGATCAATTTTGAAAACCCCGATACAAATTGCGTTTGTGTTTATGGATTTTCTGACAAACCGATTTACGACAAGTTCATCGAGCATGCTGGACAGCTTTTGACTCCTTATCCGCTGGTGAAGGGGTACCTGACAAACCAAATTGCCGAAGTAAGTTCGGATGGCGGTAGGGCCCATTTGGCAATCGTGATTCTCGATGCTGCCGGTCCGAAAGATCCAATTCTGTCAGCCGCATCAATGGCAACTGTACTGCTCGCTGAGCAGGAAAAGACAAAGCAAGTTCAAACAGAATTTCGCCTTGCCTTTGACCTGAAAATGAATGCGTATCACTTCGACAAAGACGATACGCAATTGCTGCAAACGATGCCCAATTACATTGTTTCAAATCCTTAGTGACATTTCTCTGGCAACTTTCGAACGAGCGCCTTCTGGAATAATGGCCTCTTCGGTTGATGCCTTCGGTTGATGAGACCATTTTCTTTTATGCGGTGATGCACTTGGAACATCCAAGTAGTTGATGTTTGAACAAATTCTAGTTTTTTTAGGAGCAATCATGGGTGATAAAGGTGGAAGCAAAGACAAAAACAAAAAAGAGAAGCAAAAGAAAGCGAAGCTAACCACGAAGGAAAAACGAAAAGCCCAAAGGGAGAAAAAAGCAGTTGAATAGATTGCAGTGTTTCGCGTGCATGACAGCACCGCCAGCACTTACGCATTGGTCATTGAATTGAAGCTAACTTTACCAATTTGTTCTCTGGCCATTGTGTTGCGTTGAGCAACTGCTAGGGTAAGCTTCGAAGAGACGAGTGCGGAACGAAAGCCGAACGAATCTCTTCAACACAATAAAATTTCGGATGACAAGATAAAGGGCGATCTGTTTCAGAGAGCCCGATAAAAAGTAAACCGATGCCGTCAATAGTGCTTATGCGCTAGACGGCATCGGTCTTTTTTGTGCGCTAGGTTGGGGCTCGCATGTCCTAACAGCAGAGACCACAGCTCCAATAAATCTAGAGAACAAGGATGGAACAATGAAATCAACGATTAACAACCAAAGCCTAGAATTCGAGCCTTTGTCACAATGGGCGTTACAGAAAGACGAAGCAACGAAAATTCGACCGCCACTCAGCTTTCTCCAAGTCTTAATTGTCGACGGCAACAAACGTACAAGCGCAGCAAATGGAAAATTGATTAATGGTTTGGGGCATGGAGTAAGCCTGGCTTATAGTGGGATTTCGGCGTTGCGAATGGCGGCGAAAAATCGCCCAGATGTCGTGCTTCTTAACCACGATCTTCTTACTCTTGAGGGGCGCACCGTTGTCTGGCATTTGCGATCAGACTTCTCTCAACAACCACCACCCTTGTTCATCTGCCTTGCAACTAAAACCAACCGATTGATGCGGCAACAATGCGTCGAGGCTGGACTGGATTTGGTGCTTCAAGCCCCTTTGAATGTTGAAGCGATAGAGACGCTACTGTTGTTCGAATGTGCCAAGCTGAACGTCGTCAAAAAGGCAGCGTTCTCGAAGGGTTCATATGAACGACCGCTATTCACTCATCGCCAGAAAGTGTTTTTGCAGGTTTGTTAACGATAAACGACGCCCTTCCAACTTAGACTCCCGGGAAAACTGGTGAAATTTCGATTTCAGCTCGTTTTTTTGCTTTCGAGGCTGAATCGGCAATACTTTCGAGAGGCCGTTGTTGCGACGATTGAAAACAGACAATCACGGCGGTAAGATTATGTCGGGACTTACAGACATTCCCCGACGTTATCTAAATGAAGAAAACAAAGCGACAACGCGTTCTCCAACTGCTGAACAAAAGGCGGTTTCTGCGCCCGCGAGATCTCGATGCATTCGATATCTCGCGAGAGTACCTGAACAAGCTCTACGTTGAGGGCGTACTTGAGCGACCAAGTCGAGGACTCTACGTGCTCCCGGATTCGCAGCCGAGCGAACTGAGAACGATTGTCGAAGCCTGCAAGTTGGTTCCCAGAGGAACCGTTGGTCTACTGACAGCGCTGCGGATTCACGAACTGACGACCGAGTCGCCCTTTGAAGTTTGGATGGCGATTGGGGAAAAGGATCGAAAGCCAAAACTTAACTATCCACCCATACGGATCGTCAGGCATTCAGGTCAGTCACTTTCTTATGGTGTTGAACGACGGAAAATTGAAGGCATCAAAGTTTCAGTTTACTCACCCGCCAAAACCGTCGCCGACTGCTTCAAATACCGCAACAAGATCGGACTCGATGTCGCCATCGAAGCACTTCGAGATTGCCGAAAGCAGAAAAAAGCCACCAACGATGAAATCTGGAAAGCCGCCAAGATCTGCCGCATGGCCAACGTAATGCGTCCCTACATGGAGTCCGTCACGTGACCAAAGACCGAACCAAGAACTTAGCGGCTTCTGTGCGCGCGAGACTTCTGAAGATTGCTCGCGCCAATGGAGAAGATTTCCAGCTCATTCTAATTCGCTTCGCACTTGAACGGATGCTGTTTCGACTGTCCAAGTCACAATACGCCAACGACTTTTTCCTGAAAGGCGCAATCCTCTTTCAGATATGGAGCGGCGACAGCCATCGACCGATGAACAAAAAGCAGCACAGTGGAAAGCCTTTTGCAATAAGACGGGGTTGGATGTTGGCGTTCTCGAACTAACCGCTATCGTCAACAAACTGAACAGATTTTTGATGCCCATTGCCGAGGCAATCGCCAACCAAACGAGCTTCAACAAAGACTGGTCAAAAGGTGGGCCGTGGAGCGGTTGAACCTCTTGGCAATTCGAGGCATAAAGGCCTAAAGCAATGCTCAGTCGATTTAAACCGAGCACCCTCGCACCTTTCTTTTCCCGGAGACCAAAATCATGATCACATACCAAACTCTTCGGACTTATCGGGATCTCCTGGAGGCTCTCAAGAGTGCCTCTGATCAACAACTTGACATGCGAATTCAATGCACCGACAGCCATCCTGTCGATGAGTACGTTCATAAACTCAAACAAGTCGTTTGCATGGGCACTGTCGATGACCTCGATTTGAGGTACGTCCGCAGCGTGGTTGACAACCGAAGGAATGGTAACGAAATCGTGCTTTTCTGCGACGGAAACCCCTTTGGGGAAGATGGTCGAACGGCAAACATTTTAAAAGACACAGCAATCGCGAGCGATTCAAAAAGCGAGAATGATTTTTTTGAACGCCTCGATCCCGTCTATCCAGAAGATCACGATGACAGCCGAGACTGGACTGGCCCGGCTCAGAAACTTGCCGACCAGGTTCCGAGAAAACGAACCGAGGGAACGTTGAAGGATATTCTCAGGAATCGCATAAATCGAGGCAGCGACTGAAGAGAATGTCTGATCCACCTGAAAGCGTGTCTGATTTTGTACCCTTTCGACGGTGAGACGTTCAATTTTTCCGTCCCATAGCCTCCACTATTAACGACCTGAAATTTTGTTTCAGGCCGGTTTTTTCGTATCGAAATTTCGACCTTTTGTCGGCTCACAAACGGAAATGCTTCACATGAAAGATTCAGATCGTTGGTCCGATCAGCGCTGTTACGACCACTGCCGCGACGGCGCATGTCACGCTGGTTACGATCCTGCGTGTCATCATCGTGCCAAAGGGCAGTGGTGGCGTGAAGGCGACCGTGCAGTAGCCGACAACCAGTATCGCCACGGGATACCAAGGCATCGCAGAAATCCACCATCCCATCATCAACAACCCAATGCTGCTGGCGGCGATCGCTGCTCCTGAAAATCTCACA
>CALDEW010000080.1 GCA_937942355.1 uncultured Pirellulaceae bacterium
CGGGTTGATAACTTCGACCTGAACGTTGCCAGTATTAATATTGTAAAAGAGACGCATGTCGTTCTGCGCACTGACGGCGGCACAGAGCATCAACATCGCCAAAGTGAACAAGCTGACTGACCGGAGAAGCGCAGATAAAATCATGGGCAGGAAGCTCTGAAGAGATATGGACTTGTTTCGAAGTGGAAGGGTCCACCGTCAAGCAGAGTCATGTTTGTCCGATATTGGATCAAGTCCGATATTGGATCAAATAAGGGAGGAAATTTATAATAGTTCCAGCGGGCAATTCTGTCAACTTTTCATTGAATTCGTGTTAAATTCGAAACCAATTTATTGAAGCCTGACTTCTCTTTATGCCGGCCGTTTTTACATAACCGATTCTGCTTTAGGAATGAATTCGGTTTTATTATCGCTTCGATCGACTTCTTGGCCAACCAAGGGCTACGCTTTGACGATTCATTGGGTTAAAACGATGTAACTTTCAACACTTAGTAAACTCTAATTCTCCGTCCATGATCGAAGTCCATCAGCTCACCAAGGCTTTCGAGGTTAACGGACGCAAGTTCCTGGCAGTGAACGACGTGAGCTTTTCTGTTAGCCCCGGCACCGTTTACGGTCTGCTGGGCCCCAACGGAGCCGGTAAGACGACGACCATGCGAATGGTACTAGGTTTATTGCGTCCTGATTCGGGATATTCAGAAGTCTCGGGAATGCGATCAGACGTTAATTCTGACGGAGTTAAACGCCAAGTCGGTTTCGTAACGTCGTCGGGGGGAGTTTACCAATGGCTGACGGCGCGTGAGATGCTCAGCTTTTTCGGAGACATTTACGGCATCTCGGTTTCACAAACGCGAAACCAGATCGAGCAGCTCTCGGGTCTGCTGGACTTCAAGCATATCCTTGACCAACGCTGCACAACATTGAGCACGGGTGAAAAGCAACGAATCAATTTGGCTCGCGCGTTGATGCATGATCCGCCGGTGATGATTTTGGATGAACCCACGTTGGGTTTAGACGTTGTGGGAAGCCAAACCATTTTCTCCTACATCGAACTGTTAAAATCAAAAGGCAAGGCCGTGATCTTATGCACGCATCGGCTTGAACAAGCCCAACGTGTTTGCAATCAGTTTGGTATGCTTCATCGTGGTGCCATCTTGCGCGAAGGTTCGCTGGAGCAATTGCAGCAGCAAACGGGCAGGAATGATCTGGTGGAAATGTTTGTCGATCTAATCGACCAAGACAAAGCTGCCGCGGCCAACAGTGGAGCGAACTCTTGAGCGCCGACACCTCCAAAAAACCAATCAAGGGTTTTAGCTTTGGGCGCTTAGTGCGTCTGACCACCAAAGAGCTGCGAGAAACTCTCAGAGATCGCCGAACCATCATCACGCTGGTTCTCATGCCGCTGCTGGTTTATCCCATCCTTAGCCTTGTCTTCCGCACAGCCTTATTGTCGACGCTTAAAGATTCGCAGGGCAGCGAACCGGTAGTTCTGAAGATCCTTTTGGAGAGCAATAAGTCGGAACGAATCAGTTCTACCTTCATCACTGAAATGCGGCGACGCATCAGAACGAATGAATTGGAGGCAACTCGTCAGAACCAGGTCGGCGAACCTTCAAGTGCTGCCTCCGATAAGCTTGCCCAAAAGAATCCATCTTCGGAAACGCGTTTCGCTCCTTTCTCAGAACATGAATGGTTATTCCCTAAAGACGCTGACTTCCCCGAGCTTGAAGAGGCCGTGCTTCATTCGGATGTCTCGCTGGGGATTAGGCTTGATTTCCCGGATTCGCCTCCCGATGACCGCTGGAACGTTTGCGGGATCACAATCGTGCAACCCGACACTGAATCTGGGGACAAGGCAGCGGCTTATTTCAAAAATCAAATCGAACGAATCAATCAGCAACAGATTGCGGCTATCCTGCGTGAAAAAGGTCTACCCGATACTCAGCCCATTGCAATGAATCCCATTGTGATTGCCAAGGACGCCAGTGCTCCGCCGGCAGGTCAGTCCTTTTCGTTGGCGGCTTTGATTCCGTTGATCCTGGTGCTGATGACGGTAACGGGAGCCGTCTACCCTGCGATTGACCTGACCGCTGGGGAAAGGGAACGCGGTACGCTGGAGACGTTGATGGCGGCGCCAGTCCCCAGACTTAGCATTTTATTAGCCAAGTTTTTTGCGGTTTGGACGGTTGCCATTTTTACAGCGCTGTTGAATTTGATCGGCATGGCGATCACCGTTTGGACGTTTCAACTGGAATCGTTTTTACTAGGTGAAGGTGGCTTCAGCGTTTCGGTCATCTTTAAGATTTTCGGATTGTTGGTTTTGTTTGCGGCATTCTTTTCGGCGGTCATGCTGGCGGTCACCAGTTTTGCGCGCTCCTTTAAGGAAGCCCAAGCGTACTTGATCCCCATGATTTTGTTGTCGCTGGGGCCGGGGCTACTGGCGATGAACCCAGACCTTTCGCTCAATGGCGTACGTTCGATTGTGCCAATGGTTAATGTGCTCCTGTTGGGGCGCGATGTAATCAGCCAGCAAGTTCAGCTGTTGCCGGCAATCTTTGCCGTAGGGTCAACCTTGCTATATGCAATCGTCGCGATTCGTTTTGCGGCTCAACGATTTGGTGCTGACAACATCTTGTACGCCAATCAAGGTAGTCTGGGAGACTTGATCGCGCGACCGGCCGCAATGCGCGACTATTTCGCAACGCCGGCGGCCATGCTGACTTTGCTGTTACTTTTCCCGTTGAATCTTATCGCGATCGGAGCCCTGGGACGATTGGCCATTCCATTGGCGGATGACTACGCGCTGTTCGTGATTTTGATGGCTGCGTTTACGGTCGTTTCGTTCTTTCTTTTGCCTTCGGTGGTGGGTTGGCATCAGCGCGTTAAATTTCGCACTGCATTCGCAGCCCGTTGGCCGAAGTTTCGTTTCTTTATTCCCGCTGTGCTACTGGGTCTTTGCATGTGGCCCCTGTTAGCCATCTTGGTCGATGGATGGTACGAACTCACCGGGTCGCTGCTGGGTGCAGAGGCCGCCCAAGCGCGTCAAGAAACGCTGTTGGAGTTGACTCAGGCGCAGGTCGAAAAGTTCCGTCAGCTGCCGCCAATCGTTGTGGCACTTGCATTTTCGATTATTCCCGCGTTCTGCGAAGAGTGGTTTTTCCGTGGGATGGTGATGCAAACATGGCTCAAAGCCAAACCAAACGCATCGCCATGGAAAGCGATCTTATTTTCGGCGGCGATGTTTGGTTTCTTTCACGTGTTGTCCAACAGCGACATCTCGGTCGACAGATTGATGCCCACAACTTTGATGGGCGTTCTTTTGGGGTACGTTTGCTATCGCGCAGAATCGATTTGGCCAAGTACGATTCTGCACTCACTGCACAATGCGTGCTTGGTTTTTCTGGGCTACTTCCAACCGCAACTGAGTCAACTCTCGTGGTTCCCATCCGAAGGTGAATCGGTTCCGGTGACCTGGGCGATTGCTGCACTGGTCATCTGCGCGACGGCAGCTTTCATGTTGGCTCGGCTGAAACCACCTGAAGCTGATACCGCCGAACCTTCTTGAGTTTGCAGGTCCGCGAAGGTGGCATGGTTTGAAAGAAATCAAACAGGTAAAAGTGAAACAACCCACAACTGCTGACGTTAAGACGAAGCATTGGGAAATATGGAGGCCGAAAGCGTCGCTCAGGCGCGGTTAAAACGATTCTAGTGCAGCGTGACGTCTTAGTTTTTGGGTAGTGGATGAGGCCACGAATCCCGCAGCTGCATTAAACGATGCATTAAACGATGCATTAAACGATGCATTAAACGATGCATTAAACGATGCATTAAAGGTGAATCAAAAGGTAGAGGAGGGGCAGGACTCGTTGCCTCATCCACTACCTCCAACCCCGAATCTATGGCGGAACATGG
>CALDEW010000081.1 GCA_937942355.1 uncultured Pirellulaceae bacterium
TAATAACGTAGGGCCGGTTCCCACCGGCCAAGCCAAGCGATCAATGGTGGCACTGGTAAAGCAAAAAACAGCCGGTAGGAACAGCCCATACAATCGGTTGAATAAGCTATAATACGGGTAGATTCGCTACGTTGGGCGGCCCCCAACCCAAGAAAACACACCCTTTTAACGATTTTAGATTTTAGGGAACTTTTGCACGCCAAATGGCGTCTGAATTGATGAACCAGTCTGGGAACAATTTGACTGACCAGCAACTGATCACGCAAACGCTTGACGGGCAATCCGCAGCTTTCGGGATTCTGGTTCGCAAATACCAAAATCGGTTATTCAACTCGATGGTGCATTTGTTGCGAAACCCATCGGACGCCGAAGATGTTGTCCAAGACGCATTTTTACAGGCGTTGAGAAAATTAGATACCTTTCAAGGCAACAGTCAGTTTTACACCTGGCTGTTCCGAATCGCTCGCAACACAGCGATTTCGAAAATGCGTAGGAAGAAACCAACCGTGTCGCTCGATTCCACTGCCTCCGAGCTGCGATTGGATTTCCCCGACGATGGCCCTAGACCATCGACGGAGATGGAACGCCGCGAACAACAAACGGGATTGATGCGCGCGATGGATCAGCTTTCGAGCGAGCATCGTGAGATTTTGATTTTACGAGAAATGGAGGAGCAAAATTACGAGACGATTTCAGAGATCTTGGAGTTACCGGTCGGGACCGTCCGCAGCCGGCTCCATCGAGCTCGTTTACAGCTCAAAGAACTCCTGACCCGAAATGAAAATGATGCTCGACCCAATAACCTCGAAAACAACAATTAGATACACCCACATTTCTATCAACTGAAACAAACCTGGCTTCTTTCGGCCTACCGACACTTCCACTTACTGCTTCCAACTTTCTACTATGTCTGACGTCACACAATCCGAACTCTTGATCAACGCGCTGTTGGACGGTCGGCTTGACGCGGTCGAGGCCGAACGTGCTTCCAAGCAGATCGCCGCCGACCCGAAGCTATCGGAAATGCTTGCCGAGCTCACTCGACAACGCGCCGCTTTTGCGGAACTACCCCAATACAAATTAAAGGATCGTTTTGCCGATCGCGTGTTGGAAATTGCCGCGGCCGAAGCAGCCGCCCGACCGATGCTTAACCGGCCACCGCCGTCTTCGGTTGACTGGAAAAAATACGCGATGACGTTGGCAGCTATCGCGGGGTTGTTGATGGGCATGTTGGTTTACCAATGGACGCCCTTGTCTAAACCTAATGGGCCGACCGTTACTGTGCTAAGTTCCGACGCGAAGCCACCTTCAGCCAAACATCAAGTCGGGCAAAAAGCGGCGGTGGGCACGCTGAAGGAAGAAGCTTCGATGAAATCTAGTTCTGGCGTTGCCGAAGGAGATGAATTAGTCAGTTCGGCAGAGGGATTGTCCGATAATTCTGCGTTAGCGAAGGTTTCACCACCGTTGTCTCAGGCACCGGCCGCTGTTGACGAGATTGCAGCCGCGTCTCCCCCAGAACTGCTCTCACGGAGCGGTATTGCTTTTAGCGGAACTCCAATGGCGGCTCCTATAAATCAATCGCAGACGGCCATTGATCAGGTCTGGTTGCTGGAGGTCGACGAACGGTTTTCGCAAGGTCAGTTGTTGAAAGCCCTTACCTCCAATTCAATCTCGGTACCACCTGAACTGCAACAACCGCCTTCAATGACTGGAGACACTAATGAGAATACCCGTCCCAACGATGTGGACGGTATCCACGTGGCAGCTAAGCCTCTACAGATGAAGAATGCTCTGTTTCAGTTGTCGCAGTCAGACGCGGTAACCATTTCTGCATTTCATTTGCCAAGTGAACCAGCAAAGCAGGAAGCGGCAGGCGAAAGCCTAATGGCGGCGAAAGAGTCAACGGCACCGCTTAGTATCCAGCCGCCGCAACAAGCCATCGCTCAAAAACTGCGCGGGAATTATTTTACTCAACAAGACCCACGGCCCTCATCGATGGTGCCCGAATCGTTTGATAAACTCGAAATGAAGATGGGGATCACACCTCAAGGCGGAGAAACAGCAGTCGAAGAAGAGACCGCGGATCAAGCAACGACCCATGACGAATCCGATGCGGATGCTCCAACCGAACCGACATCTGAGATGGAGGAACTGTTCCCAGGAAGCATACTGGAATCAGACCGATTACAGAACTTTTTGATTCTGATTCGCAACGAGGCTCCGGCAAAGAAATAGCGCCGGAACAGATAATACCGCATCTTAGGTGATGCGTTTGTCACGGAGCTTCGGACACCCCAACTCAACGCCTCAGTTTTAAAATTGGCGATTTGTTAATCACGAAGTGATGGCATGTATTAGCCTCGGACGCAAGTCCGGGGACGATTAGTCATTTGCTCCGTTAGTCCTGAAAGGACGACAGGAATCTAAACACCAAAAGCATGCCGTGCCTTCAGCACTTACGCTTATTTCCTCGGGCCAATCCATGGACTTGCGTCCATGGCTATTACCTACCGTGCTTTCAGCACTAAAAATGCACAGCGTCAAAACGCATCAGCGCGGAATTGAGCCGCCTCTTCCCTAAATCCGTCGCTAACGCGATCGGGTTGGGAATAGTTGAATCGGGAAACCACTACAAAAAAATCGGCCACGCAAAAGTATATTGCGTGGCCGTTTTCTATTTCTGCTTCGAAGCGGTTTGAGCACCCGTCTTCTAAAAATGTCTTAGAAGATATCAGTGATGAATTGGTGGCCCCAGTGATACCGGCGTGACGAAGGATAGTAGTTGTGCCACTGCTTGTTGTAGACGGGAATTCTGTACTCAGGCTTATAGCGATAGTACATGCTATCGGCGCTGCGGTACGCCGCGTTGCCCCAGTAGTTCTGTGGGTAAGTCACATACGGATAGTGATAGAAGCGGTCGTAGTTCTGAGCCCCTTGGTTGTTTCCCCAAGTCTGACCGAAGGCTCTTTCCTGAGCTTGAGTCGACTCTGATTGCGCTACGGCAACAATCGCGAAAGCTGCCAGCATCATGCCAGCAAAAAATACTCGACGAAACATGGAGGTTCTCCCTTTGTGGGCCATCGGCCCGTACTGAGTCATTTACCTTTGATCCATCGACATACCGAGGAATCGGACTTGTGAGAATATTTGTCAGAATCGTTGGAATCGTTACTCAGTGCCAGCACGAATGTTAAAGCGTGCGGGCTGGTGAAGTGTGGGCATTCGCTTTGCGTTAAAACAACACGCAGCTTGGAATAAGCCAAGGGAGCTGAAGCACCCACAACTCGCTAGTATTATGTTCCACATGAGATTTTGGGTTGGAGGAAGTGGATCAGGCAACGAGTCCCGCCTCTCCCGTACCCTTAAATTGACCGTTTAGTGCAGGCGCAGGATTCGTAGCCTCATCTACTACCCCAAAATTTAGACGCAACGATACATTAGCGTCAGCGGCACAACTGTGGCCTGCCCCCCTAAGCTCCCTCACAAAACTGGCAACTTCTTCTGTCACGAACTTACTCATCCACTTTGAGCATGCATTCGATATCCAAGTTTTGGGAGATCACATCCAGCTTTTCGTGCAGCTGTTGCAGATCGACCTCGGCAGGAATCCCGATAGCCAGATCTGCTTTAAACAATGGCTGGCCGGACATCGCTGCCGCTTCAACCAAGCTATGAAACTCTTCAACGTTGATGTCGAGGGCTGCTAAGGCAGTCGAGATTTCCTTGACGATGCCAGGGCGGTCCATCCCCAGGATGCTGATTTCACCTGATCCGAGGGTGGTTGGGGATGGCGTACTAACGACCGGTTCGGCCAACAGTGAGATTCCCTGGGAACTCAATGCTTTGAGTTCTTCCGTGAGAACGGAGACCTGGTCTTCGGGCAAGCTGATTTCAACGATGCCGGTAAACTTACCCGACAGCTGGGCCATCTTGCTCTCAAGCCAATTGCCGCCATGCTGTTGGACCATTTGTGATAGCTTTTCAACTAAGCCCGGTCGGTCGTCAGAAATAAATGTGATTACAAGCTTTTTCATCAGGTTAGTACGCCTTGGGTGATGACCGGGATGGAGACACGTTTATGACCTGAGGTTACCAAGAACTTCCTACCATGAAAATAGCTGCAATTTTCAGCATCGGACCATTAAAGACTCCAGTCCGTGGAAATGAAAAGTGTTGCAGTACTTGGGTTCCTCTACCAATTCCATCTTAGGCAGACGATCGATCAACACATTGAACGCGATCGAGAGTTCCAACCTCGCCAGCGGCGCCCCGAGGCAATAGTGAATTCCGCCGCCAAGGCTTACATGCGGATTCTTCTTTCGACCAAGATCTAATTCGTCTGGTAAATCAAAAACGTCGCCGTCCCGATTTGCTGACCCAAGCAACAACGCAATTTCTTGGCCGACTTCGAATTGTTGTCCACGAAACTCAAAAGACTTCAAAACCCAACGGTTGAACTGATGAAGTGGCGTGTCGTATCTCAGCAACTCTTCCACAGCCGTTTCTGTCAAAGCACGATCGGATCGCCAGCGTTGCAATTGATCGTCGTGCTTCAATAGGGCCAACATCCCGTTTCCGATCAGATTGACGGTAGCCTCGTGGCCCGCGTTGAGCAACAAAATACAGTTTGCGATCAACTCGTCTTCGGTCAGCTTCTCGCCTGCCTCCTCTACTTCGACCAAGCGCGAGATCAAATCATTGGACGGATTCCTGCGGCGGTCCATCACCAGTTGCCGCAGATACGCAACAAACTCGCGCGACGCCGCGACGGCGTCCAATTCCATCTGCTCGGTGCGCTGCATCTCGTACATTTTCACCATCGCATGCGACCAGGCGAGCAGTTTGTTCGTCATCTCCTCCGGGACGCCCAACATTTCCGCGATCACCGTCACCGGCAGCGGGGTTGCGAACGCTTTAAGCAAGTCGCATTGACCGGCGTCGATCATTCGATCGACCAGTTCATGGCAAATCTGTTCGATGCGCGGTCGCAACTGCTCTACCGAACGCGCCATGAATGCTTTCTGAACCAAGCCACGTAACCGAGTATGCGTGGGCGGCTCTTGAGCCAGCATGGAAAGCTGATCGATATCAAAGAACGGTTTCGTGGCCGAAGATGCTTTCCTTGGGCGTCGGCACGCTGGAATATCTTGGGGATCGATCTTTCTGCCAAGTCGACGATCGCGGAAGAGTGCCCAAACGTCTTCGTGGCGCGCAAACGTCCACAGTTCATGCGCCTCCCAGAAAAACACCGGGCACGAATTTCGAAGCTGTTGGTAGTACGGATACGGATCGTTGTAAAAATCTGGATCACGGATGTCCAAACTTACTTTCCGGTTGGAAGCGTCAATTCGCATAGCGGTTGTGGGTGTGCTGTTTTGGCGTTGGCATCTCAGGTTAACGCTTGGCAAATGTGCTGGCGACACAATGGTCAATCACTGCGCGAACGCCGGTTCTCCCTAAAACCGAAAACCAAGCTTGCCCCAGCGGAGCTGTCTCTGGAATCACTCGAAACGTGGGATTTGAGACAAAGCGATGCTTCGCTAGCAGCGATAGATAAAGTCAAAGGTCTTGATTTGTCGATGCGATCTCTGTTGACTGTTCGATATTCAACAGAACTCAAACAGAATTTCTTCGTACAAGTACAAAATACAACATCTAACAGACACTCGTGGCCCACGTAACCTAGAGTCTAATTGTACCACACGTCTCTTCGTGCCACTTCCTACCTTTGTGCTTTGAGACTCCAAAGTACCACATCATCTCACCTTGCTAACTTGAGTTTCTCATGCGCCACATCATCGACAATTTGCTTCGCAAGCTGAATCGCTCTTCAGGCTTTCTTCCTGGGAGTCGATCGCGCGGCAACCGCTGTTCAACCTCAAGAATTCTTCGCGGCCGATCGCGCTCAAAAAGCGTAGTAGACTATCAAGAATACGAGCCACGAAAATTGTTGGCTGGCGTTGTGTTTACTTCCGCGACAGGGCAAGTCTTGATCGGCGGGACCAATGGAAACGACGTAGCGCGTGTCACAGAATCCAACGACGTCATTACGGTGACCCAACAGGGTTTCGACACCCGAACGTTTGATGCCTCCGAAGTCAATTCGATTGTGTTTGTTGGACTCAGGGGAGATGATTTCTTTGAAAATCAAACCGCGATTCCCTCTCGCGCATTTGGCAACGCCGGAAACGATACGCTGATCGGTGGTTCGGGTGCAGACCGGCTCGTCGGCAATACTGACAACGATATCATCCGGGGAAATGGAGGGGATGACGTTCTGGTTGCTGGTAACGGAGACGACAACGTTGATGCAGGTGCGGGAAATGATACGGTGGTGGGAGTCAGAGGCTTCAATATCATCGAAAGTGGAACCGGGGACGATCGAGTTTTCGGGGGCGAGGACACTGACCAGATAACAGATATTTCCGGCAACGATTTGC
Source organism: uncultured Pirellulaceae bacterium (assembly GCA_937942355.1). GTDB lineage: Bacteria > Planctomycetota > Planctomycetia > Pirellulales > Pirellulaceae > Mariniblastus. The sequence goes on from CALDEW010000081.1 coordinate 6,441, forward strand.
TGGCCGGCTTTGACGGTGACGATTCAATTCGCGGTGGAGATGGAGATGATCTAATTCTCGGTGGCGCAGGTGAAGATGTCCTTCAGGGCGAAGGTGGCATCGACCGAATTTTTGCCGGTACTGGGAATGATTTCCTCTCAGGTGGAGCTGGAGCCGACATTATCAACGGTAACGATGGAGACGATGTACTGCAGGGTGAACAGGGCATCGATAGGTTAGTCGGTGGCGCTGGCTTGGACCGTGCAAATTACTCGGGTGACTTCGGGTCGTATGATGTGACCGGTGGATCAACCGCCGCCTTCTTCATTAATGATTTACGAGGGCCAAATTTTGGTCTGGAAGATCGCGTGCTTTCGTTGGAGGAATTTGCATTTGCTGATGGAGTTTTGACCGCAGAACAGACGTTGAATCCAGTCGTCAATCCACCGGGCGACAATGTGCGCGAGGTTGTTTTCGTCCAACCGATCATCGCCGCAAATTCTGACGGCTCGAATCAAGCTGAGTTTTTTGGTTCGGAGCCTCAGGAGGTCGATATCATGAATCGCATCGACCAGATTTTTGCTCAGGCAGATATCGACATTGAATTTCTACCGGCGCGTCGAGTTAATGACTCGTTTATCAATGTTGGTAATGGAACAGGGGAAAGAACCAGTAGTGATTTAGATCGGATCATCTCCAACGGGGATTCAAGAGGCGTTGGGCATCAGAATCGGCGGGTGATCGATCTATACTTTGTTGAACGGGTGCCAGGATTCGAAGATGTTGGTAATTCAGTCGTCAACGGTTTGGCGTTTGTTGGCTCAGCCGGCGCGGCCGTCCACGTTGGTGACAGACTGGTCGATACCTCAAGTGGTCGCCAAACTATTGCCGAAGTCACTGCTCACGAGATTGGACATAACCTTGGACTCGGTCACGTTAATATCAGCAACAATCTGCTTGCCGCCAACGGCAGTGGAACAGATTTGACGGACTCTCAGATCAACACAATTTTAAGAAGTTCACTTTCACAATCCACCGCCAATGCGACAACGTCGGCAACGTTGGTTGAATTAGATTTGTCTGGGTCTACCGAAAGTGCAGACGCAGCCAGAACTCTGTCGATCGGCGGTTGTGGTGGGTGCGGCGTTTGTGCTGCTTGCACCGGATAAGGTTTTCTCCTCGAGAGCGAATTGCCTTTTGCTTCAACGGGTTGAAAATAGTTTGCGACTAAAAAAGAAACGCAAAGGTGCAAAGACGCGAAGGCGCAAAGCGTTTCACGCCGACACAACGCTTAAGAGCGAAAACGCAGCAACTGATTCAGGCACGAGGTGCCAGTTCTCGTCGCTCAAACCAAACATCTCTTTGCGGCTCAGCGCCTTCGCGTCTTTGCGTTTCTCTTTCTTCCTTGGGGAATCAAAGACGAAAATGGTGTCGTGGAACGTGTCTCGGTTCTCGGACAGGAAGATAGGGACAAGAATATGACAGAGCGACCGAGA
>CALDEW010000082.1 GCA_937942355.1 uncultured Pirellulaceae bacterium
TGATCTGGCGATAGGCGATACGATTCAAGTCGTCTTTACCGTTACCATTGATCCGGACGCTGCGGGTACGTCAACGACCGGCTTGGGGAACATGGCGACTTCGACTGGAACGGGAGTCAATCCGACAACCGGCATGCCTGATCCCGATTTGACGGCTGAAGATACGTCTGACAACGGAACCGATCCAACAAGTGAAAACGGTGGCGATGAGAATGGCGACGGAACGTTTGGCAATGATCCAACGCCGATCATCATCCCGGACATCGCCGTTGCTAAAGAGGTTGTCGGTACGCCGACAGCGCTTGCCGATGGTAACTTCGAAGTCACCTATCAATTGGTGATCGAAAATACCGGCAACGTCGCCTTGGGAGACGTGTCCGTTGACGACAACCTCGCAGCTCAATTCATGAGTGCATTCGACAGTGCTGGTTCGCTGACCCTCGTCACACCGCCGGGCGATGTTGACAGCAACATTGTGCTCGACAGTGCTAACTGGGACGGTGACGGGGTCACAGAAATCGTCAACCAGTCCGCATCAAACGTCCTACAAGCCGGTGACTCGTTCGTTGTGCAGTTTACCGTAGTCGTTGACCCTGATGCCGCCGGTGCTCCTAGTCCCCTGAATAACCAAGCGATGGCCGGAGGTGCAGCCGTTGATGAAAACGGCGATCCGATCCTTGGCAGCGACGGCATGATACCGCTGGGAGCGACCGATGACTCTGACAGCGGAACTGATCCAAACGGTGAAAACCCGAATGATCAAGGTGATCAAGGAACGAGCGACGATCCAACACCGCTGCTGATTCCAGATATTGGTATCGCCAAAGTTGCTGGTGACGCGGTTCCAAACGGCGAAAACTTCGACGTCACGTTCACGTTGTTTGTGGAGAACATTGGAACGGTAGCCCTGGATAACTTGACCGCAATCGACGACGTCATGGCCGAATTTGGCAACGCATTCGTCTCGGCTAGCGGACTGACAATTCAAAACTTTGTTGGATCAGGTACTGCTCCCGGAGCCAATACAGCTTGGGAATCTGACTCAACGCAAGATCTGCTTGACGGGACAGGTAGCCTGAACGTGGGCGACAGTTTTGAAATTGTCTTCACAGTCACGATTGATCCTGATGGTGTCGATGATCTTTCACAGCCGCTAAGCAATCAGGCTACTGCTGGAGGCAGCGGAGTCAATCCGGACGGAACTCCGATGCTGGGTCCAGACGGCAGCCCAGTCATGACAACCGACGACAGTGACAACGGCACTGATCCGGCTGACGAGAATGGCGAGGACAACGGCGACGGTCAGTTTGGAAATGATCCAACAACGATTGTAATCGCGGACATTGCGGTGGCCAAAGAAGTCGTTGGAACGCCGACTTTGCTGAGCAACGGCAACTTTGAAGTTACCTATCAACTGGTGATCGAGAACAATGGTACCGTTGACTTGGCGAACCTGTCGCTGCTGGAAGATCTGGCAACGCAATACGGTGCGGTCTACATCGACGCTCACTCGTTGACATTGGTAACACCACCAGCAGATGCGGGCAGTAACGTCGCTGTCGACAGCAATTGGGATGGTTCGGGTGTGACCGAACTGATCGACCAGGCAGCAGGCAGTTCGCTGTCCGCTGGAGATTCGTTCACTCTTGAGTTTACGGTCGAAGTCGATCCAACTCGAGCAACGGGTCCGCTTTCGAATCAAGTCACTGCAACGGGTGACGCGGTTGACGAAAATGGAGATCCGCTGATGGATGCCAGCGGCAACACCATCACCGCCATGGACGATTCGGACAGCGGAAGCAATCCAAATGATCCTAACAACGATGCACCTGGGGACACGGGTGCGACCGACGATCCAACTCCGCTACAAGTTCCAAGTATTGGCGTTGCCAAGAGTGCTGGAGATGCAGTGGCCAACGGCGACAACTTTGACGTCACCTTTACTCTGGTCATTGAAAACGACGGCACCGTTGACCTAGCGAATTTCAGTGTTGTCGATGACGTCGCGGCCGAGTTCGGAAACGCTTATGTGTCGGCTTCTGGACTGACGGTTCAGAACTTCAACGGATCGGGAACCGCGCCAACAGCCAATAACGCTTGGCTATCAGATACGTCCCAGTCGCTTGTCAGTGGCGGGGTGCTGGGAATCGGCGAGTCGTTCGAAGTGGTCTTTACCGTCACGATTGATCCTGACGGTGTCGACGCGGTTTCGCAGGGTCTGGAGAACCAGGCAACGGCAGCAGGTGAAGCACTTGATGCCAATGGCGATCCGATCCTTGACGACGCGGGCAATCCACTTGTGGCAACCGACGACAGTGACAGCGGAACCAATCCGATCAGCGAAAACGGGGATGTCGACACGCCAAACGATGGCGTGTTTGGCAACGATCCGACGTCAATCGTGATTGCTGATATCAGTGCCGCCAAGTCAGTCGCTGGAACGCCTGTGGCTTTGGACAATGGTAACTTCGAAGTGACCTATGAAGTGATCATCGAGAACACCGGCACCGTTGATCTGGCCAACCTGTCAGTCGTCGAAGACTTGGCATCGCAGTTTGGAGCCAGTTTCGTCAGTGCCAGCGGATTGACGTTGACGTCGGCTCCGACTGACGCTGCCAGCAATGTTGCGATCGCCGGAAACTGGAACGGCAATTCCAACACTGATCTTATCAACCAGTCAGCCATGACGCTGCTTGCGGTAGGAGATTCCTTCACCGTTCAATTCACAGTCGAAGTCGACTTGGATGCCAGCGGAACGTCCGGACCATTGGAAAACCAAGTTGTTGTTTCGGGTGATGCTGTGGATGCCAACGGCACCCCACTGACAGACGCTTCAGGCGACACCATTGTTGCTTCTGATGACAGTGACAGTGGAAGCGATCCCAACGGGGACAACCCGAACGATCAAGGCGACAACGGAACCAGCGATGATCCGACACCGCTGTTGATCCCGGATATCGCGGTCGCCAAATCGGCTGGTGTTGCTGTATCTAACGGTGACAACTTCGACGTGACGTTCACGCTGTTGGTTGAAAACACTGGAACGGTAACGTTGGAAAACCTAACTGTCTTTGACGATGTCATGGCCGAACTTGGAAATGCATTTATTTCTGCAGACGGTCTCACGGTTCAGAACTTCACTGGAACGGGCACGGCTCCATCAGCCAGCGGCGTTTGGAGCGGTGACACGACTCAAAACATGATATTCGGTGGAAGTCTTGATGTGGGCGACTCGTTCGAAATCGTCTTCACAGCCACGATTGACCCCGATGGCATCGACAGTGTCTCACAAGGCTTGAGCAATCAAGCGACCGCTGGCGGCGACGGAGTTAATCCCGACGGCACGCCGCTGACCGATGCTTCAGGCAACCCAATCACCGCGACCGACGATTCCGACAACGGAACCGATCCAAATGGGGAGAACGGGGAAGACAACGTGGATGGCGTGGCCGGAAACGATCCGACTCCGATCGTGATCGCGGACCTTGGATTGGCTAAATCAGTGGTTGGAACACCGACGCTGCTTGGCAATGGCAACTACAGCCTGACTTATCAGTTGGTCGTGGAGAACACGGGCACCGTTGACCTGGCAGACTTGAGTCTGCTGGAAGATCTGGCAGCTCAATTCGGCGGAGCATTGGTCAATGCAGGCGGGCTTGAGATCACCTCTCCCGCAACAGGACTCGACAGTTCGATTGCGATCAACTCAAGCTTCGATGGCGATGGCATGACCGAGCTGATGGACATCTCCGCGGCCAACCTACTGGAAGTCGGCGACTCATTTACGATTGAGTTTGACGTCGAAGTCGATCTGTCCCAAATCTCTGTAGCGGGAGTCGAAAACACGGTCACTGGAAGCGGTACGGCTGTCGATGCAAACGGCAATCCAATTACTGATGAAAATGGGCCTGTCACTGCAAATGATGATTCCGATAGCGGAAACGATCCGTCTGGCACCAACAATGGCGAGCCGGGTGACACGTTTGGCAGCGACGATCCAACACCGCTGAATATCCCAAGTGTCAGTTTGGCCAAACGGGCTAGTGATGCGGTCGAAAATGGCGAGAACTGGAACGTTACCTTTACTCTGTCCTATGAGAACAATGGAACGGTTGACCTGACCAACCTGACTTTGTTTGATGACATCGAATCTGAATTTGGCAACATGTTCGTCGCCGTGGGTACGCCCTCGATTCAGAACTTCTCTGGAACGGGTACCGCGCCGACGATCAACGGGACGTGGACCGGCGATACTTCGCAATCCATCGTTACTGGTGGCACGGCGGATGTTGGCGACTATTTCGAGGTTGTCTTCACGGTCACCATTGACCCCGATGCTTCGGGAACGGGACAACCTATCCTCAACGAAGCGACCGGCGGTGGCCAAGCCATCGACGAAAGCGGCGATCCAATCACCGACAGCAACGGCAACCCGCTGACGGCGTTTGACCAAAGCGACAACGGCTCCGAAACCAACAGTGAAAACGGCGAAGAAAATGGCGATGGCATCTTTGGCAATGATCCGACGCCGATCGTTATCGCGGATCTTGGCATTGCCAAATCGGTTGTTGGTGAGCCTCAGTTGGTCAACGGAAACTTCCTTGTGACTTTCCAGTTCGTCGTTGAGAACACCGGTACGGTTGATCTTGCCGATCTAAGCTTGATCGAGGACCTGGCGACTCAGTTCGGTTCGGCTTATGTGAATGCAGGCGACTTGATTTTGGTCAGCGGGCCAAGTGATCCCAGCAGCACCATTTCGCTGAACTCGGCTGGCTTCAACGGAAGCTCTGACACTCAGATCATAAACACATCAATCAGTACATTGTTGGCAACGGGTGACTCGTTCATCGCGCAAATGACGGTTGAAGTCGATCCGAGCGAACTTGGAGATCCGTCGGAAACACTATCGAATCAAGTCTCTGGTTCTGGTACGGCAGTCGATGCCAATGGATCACCTTTTCTCTCCGCAGCTGGAATTGCAATCGCAGCCAACGATGTGAGTGACAGTGGAACAGATCCGAATTTCAACAACCCAGAGGCACCTGAGAACACCGGTGGTTCGTCGGACCCGACCGAGTTCAATCTTCCCCGGGAAGGTGCAGCCGGCAATCCGCCAAACCTGCCAGGTCTGCCACCGCTGGGCGGTTCACGCTTGAGTAACCTGTTGGGTAATTTTGCGGGTGGTCAAAGCACGATCTATTCAGGCACTCCGATTAATGCCAACGCGAATCCGCTGTCGCTTGATAGTGGAAGAGCGGTAAACGGTGGCTATAGCAGTGCCAATGCGGGTGGAATGGCGGTAACCGATTGTGGTTGCCCAGAGCCAATCAATCCTTGCTGCGAACCAGTGGATCCGTGTGCTGAAGCAATGCCTTATCAGGAGAACGCGGTAGAAATGCCAGCCGATGGAATGATCATGGATCCTGCTTTGCTTGAAGGCGAAGCTGTGGATTGTGATGAGTGTTCCACGGAGGTCATTGCGACCGAAGCGATTCCAGCCGATGCGTGCTGCGAACCGATTATGAATCCTGCTCAGAATTGCGTCGGCAAACCTGGTTTCCTGAAGCGATTTGCAAATTGGTTGGTTCGTTAATAGGTTTTGTCATCGCGACTGAAAATTTTTAGCTCAACCCGAATGCAAATGGCTTGTTGGGAAACGCTGAGCTAAGAATTGGGGTTCGATTCACAATTAGAACTTTCTTCATGGGCTTGGCTTGTGCGCTTGAAATAGCGTAGAAAGCCACGCCTATTTTTCATCTAACCACAAAGACTTCGGGCATTGCACAAACCGGTTGCAGGGTGAAGAGAAGAAACATCGGGAAAACGGGACTCAGCGAACCAGCGGCTAGCGCCTCGCCGCTCACAAAACGAGTCCTTCGGACCCGAAGTAAGGACCATTGAGCTCGCGCTACCCAGAGCGTGGCCTCAATGCGAAGAGAATCGTTGTTTCAGTTTTGCGGCGGGAACCTCCGCGAATCTGTAAATCCCATAAGAAATCGCGACGGATATCACCAGCGACAAAAGCGCCGTCGCATAAAACCCCAGCTCAGGCATCGTCTTGTTGAAGACCTTGATCACGACAAAATGAACGAGGTAGAGGGAGTACGACAAGACACCCACAAATCGCACCCAATTCCAATTGAGAACTTTAAACAAACCCCACTCTGGAAAACGGATCGCTACCATAAAAATCGGATAGAGGGCAATCCCCTGAACCGAATACCGCAATGTGTCTCTCAACTGGTCCACGCGCACAAACAGCGTAACCAGCAGCAGAGCAAGTCCCAACGGCAGAAAAAACCATTTGAGATTGCGCTCCGAGATCTGGCGATCTTGTTCCATGGCAGGGTTGCCGGCTACCGCCATCGCGCAGCCAAATAAAATGCTGTCGATCCGAGTATCTGTCGCAAAGAATATCCGTTCGTAAACGGCTCCCATGCCGAACACCAGCAAACACCTCCACAGCAACACCAGCAGGCAGATGCTCAGGAAAATAAATGCTTGTTGAGACGCCCCCAGTTTGAAACGTCGAAGCAATATGTAGAACAGAGGGAACAGCAGATAAAAGTGTTCTTCGACCGCGAGCGACCAGTAAACCTCAGTTCCCAGCGCCATGTATTGATTCCCATATTCGACATTGTGGTAATTCGAAAAATGGAAAAACTGGCTTACAAGCGCTTCGAGCTGAAGGGAGGAAAAATCAGAATAGACACCTACCAGCCACGATGCCACGATCGCTAGAAACAACACAAGGTAAAAGGGTGGCAAAATTCTTAGCACCCGCCGCATGTAGAACTTCTTCAAGTCGATTCGGTTTGAACGATCGTGTTCCCGCCGCAGCAACGTTGTAATCAGATAGCCACTGAGAAAGAAGAAAACGGTGACACCAAATCCTCCCGGAACATACTTTACGCCTATGTGGGAAAGAAAAACAATGAGCACGGCAACTGCTCTGATCCCGTCCAAAGAAGGAATTAAAAACTTGCCTGATTTCGCGGTCATTTTATTTCTCTGTGTGCCTGGCCGAATGATTGATTTCGCCCGCTGAAAATCGGGCAGGGACAGACCAGACGTTCCGCGCAACCTACGTTAGAAACAATCAGATATTTCGCCGCAAATATCACTGGAATGATCAATGGTAGGTTTCAAATACAGAGACATTGTAATTTGGCTGTTCCCAAAACAAAGCTGAAGAACTGGCTGCTATTGAGATTCAGTCAATTGCCGCATCCATCTGCTGGGTAGAAGCGAATGGGTAGAAGCGAATGAAATCGAAAATACCGTCAATGCCGGCATTCGGTAACCCAGCAGCGTCTATTACGTTGGGTTCGATCGACTTGCTCGCTTCAATGGGCTAGTTCGATTTATTCTGGAAAAACCGCTCGAAAGCTGAGACGACAAACGTCGTGAACAGGAACGGTACGCCCGTGACGAGATAGCGTTTGAAAAGGCGTCGAGGTTCGGCACATAGACGGTAGAGCCACTCGAACCCGCTTCTCTTGGCCCAATCGGGAGCACGAGGCAATTCACCCGCGACGAAACTGAAGCTGACGCCGACACCAAGCCACCAGACTCTAGGAAATTGCAGCCGAAGCATGTTGATTAGCACGTCCTGTTTTGGAGAACCCAAACCAACGAATACAAAATCAGGATCTGCGGCCGTCAGGATATTCGCGATCTCACTCACGTTTTCAATATCGTTCTCGAAACCAAATTCCGGACAATGGCAGCCAGCGATTTTCAGTTCAGGAAAGTCATTCTGAAGCGACTGGGCCGTTTTCTCAGCCGATCCCACATTGCCACCAAGAAAGAAAACCGACCTACCGGTCGACGAAGCTGCTCTGCAAACATCGATCATCAAGTCAGTACCATTGACTCTTCCAGGTAGCGGCTGGCCTTTGATGCGGCTGGCCCATACAAGCGGCATTCCATCAGCCACATTCAACGTCGACGTCGCCAACAGATTGCGAAAGGAAACGCTGCGAGCGTACCGTCTGAGGATGTCAAGGTTGGGGGTCACCACCCAGCCACCGGTTTGCTCGGCAGAGCATTCAATCAAGTAGTCCACGGTTTCACTTCGTGAAACCATGTGGATTTTCATTCCGCGAAGGCGTGACGTCGGGAATGGAACATTACTGTCTGACTGCGAAGCGGTTGAAACATCTGGCAGAGCGGCCTTTGCTTCGGTCAACGACTTGGGGTCGATTTGAGGAATTTCAGAGAGCGAATTGATGGGAATGTCTTCCATGGTGATTAGACTTAGTGCGAACACAATAAAATATCGGATTGAATTAGAAGAGTCTAGGCATCAATGTTCCGCTTCGGGGAAAGAACGTCAACAAGTAAAAATGGCTGATTTCCGTCCGCATTATAGTCGTTGTTTAATTCCGGAACTATCGAAAAAATCGAAGCAATGATCGCAATAATTTCAGTCTTTTGGGGCTCGAAGGCTTGAAATTTTGGAGACTTTGGAACAGGTTGGTTCCTTAGAGTCCGTCTTCGCGAAGACAGACTCGCTTGATCCCACAACTTTGCCTGCTTGCAAATGGTCTTTTCATGCCCGGTGCCCCACCACAAATCTCACTTTCGATGCTACTGAGCGCGGCCAGAAACCACTGGTTCGCAGCTTCTGTGGTCATGTTCCTGACCTTGGCTCTGGCTGTACTGGCCATGATATTTCTTCCACGGAAGTATCATTCCGAAGCGATGATCTTCGTCAAGCTCGGTCGTGAAACGGTCTCCCTGGATCCCACCGCGTCCACTGGAAATAGAGTCTCGGTTCTTGAGTCGCGCGACAACGAAATCAACTCGATTCGAGACATGCTCTACAGTCGCGGCATCATGGAGAAAGTTGCCGACCGAATTGGCCCCGAAGTCATTCTTGGTGACGCACCGCTAACGGATGAAAACTTTGAAAGCAACTTTGTTCCTGGAACGGACTATAAAAACTCACCTCGCCAAAAAGCAATCTTGGAGCTCAGCGAAAACACCGATGTCATCAATTCACGGAAGTCAAGCGTTTTGACGCTGATAACAAAAGCCTCAAGTCCAGAGCTGGCACAACGAATACTTAAAGAGTACGTCGATGTATACCTTGCGATGCACAACGACGCCCACCAGACACCTCAAAGCAATCAGTTCTTTCAAGAACAATCCAAACTGTTGAAGATCCAGTGGCAGGAGTCCATGAAGGCGCTTCAAATCGCCAAAGAGGATGCGGGAGTCGTAACGATCGAGGGTGCAAAGGAAAACCTGAAAGTACAGACCCACGAAACAGAGACTCTTTTGATGTCCGTCCTCAGCCGTTTGGCATCCAACCAAGCGAAGCTTGAAAAATATGAAGCGATCATCGGAAAGAACCCGCTCGACCAACAGCGCATCCACGGCGCTTACCTCAGCACCAAAACCGAACTGTCGGCGACTTTGGCTGAGAAAGAGGCGATTGAAACCCAGTTGGAGCGAATGTTAGCCAAGGCCGCCAAATTGAATCGCGCTGAAGTCTCCATTGGTGGGCTGGAACAGGAAGTTCAGATGGCTGCCACCAATTTTGCCCAATACCAAGAACTGCACGAACAAACGCGGATCGAAGAGGCGCTTCATAACGACCGCTTCACCAACGTTCGCATCGTGCAGGAGCCCAGCTTTGTCCCCAAACCGATCAGTCCCAAGAAAATGCTGATTGGGATGGCAGGAATTGTTGCCGGAACCTCGGGAGCCGTGCTAATTGCCGTGTTTTTGGAACTTTTCATGACCCCCAATCGGCCCGAGGATCAGGACGATCTATCTGGCCCCGAACCGGACTATCCGGACAACGACGAGTTCACCGCTACCGAGACGGAAATGGAACTCGCCCGTGAGGTAGTCGACGCTACCAATGGGTAAACCAAAACATTTAAACGGGCACGGACTACGAAAGTTGTTTGTTTCCAACCGGGATGCTCTGGTGTGTCTTTTCGATCAGGGCGTCGTCAGCGTCGCCGGATTTGCCACCAGTATTTTAATCGGCCGAATGGCTCCCAAGGAGCTCGGTTTGTATTACATCGGTTTGGCGATGGTACTTTTTGCCAGAGGCTTTCAACAGCAGCTGGTCTCAACGCCTTACACGATCTACCACCATCGACAGTCCCAACGGGATCTAGCCCAATACCGCGGCAGTTGTCTTGTGCAGCAAGCCGGTTTTTTGGGCGTGACGCTGGTTTACTTGCTGGTGCAAATCCTAGTTGCTGTGGCAGGCTTCGCGCTTCTGAGTGTTACTTTTTTGTGGGGACTAGAGCTTTCGGGGTGGACGGATTGGATTCCAATCGATCCCGGCGCCGTTGAAGTCGTTCCCACACTGCTTGTTCTTTTGGTTTTGATCCCGGCGGTTCTGACGAGGGAACTTGTTCGACACTACTGTTTTACGCACTCCGAAAACACCAGCGTCCTCGGACTGGACACGGGCGTTTCGGCTTTACAGATTCTCGCGATGCTGGCGTTGGGGTATTTGGGCTACTTGTCCGGCGCTAGCGCATGGATTGCCATCGGGGTTTCCTGCCTATTGGCGATCAGTGTCTGGTATTTCTTTAGCGGCCCAGCGATCGAGTTTCCCAGAGAGAATTTGCAGAAAGACCTCAAGCTGAACTGGTCTTTCGGAAAGTGGGCGGTATCTGGCCAGTTCGTTGGTTCACTTGCGTCCTACCTGCTGCCTTGGCTGTTGCTACTGGCGGCCGGAGCCGAAGGCACTGGATTCTTTGCGGCGTGCATGACACTGGTGGGCGTCGCTAACATCTTTAACACCGGGATGTGGAATTTTCTGACCCCCAAGGCGGCCAAGGTCTTTGTCGAAGAAGGAAATGCGGGACTGAAGCGCGTATTACTGCGGATGTACGGAGTGTTCTTCATCGCGGTTGGCAGTTTCGCTATTTTCCTTAGTATTTTTGGAGGATGGATCGCGGTTGAACTGTTTGGTCCCAACTACGTTGGATTGCAGACCGTTTTGACACTGCTGGCCATTGCCAAACTGTTAGAAGGGTTTTCGCACACCGCCAGCGGAGGCCTGTTCGCGATGGAAAAAATCAAAGCCAACTTTTGGGTCGATGTTGTTCTGATGATTGTTACGATCACAGCCGCTCTGGCCCTGATCCAGCCACTGGGCGTTGTCGGTGCGGCTTGGACAACGCTGATTGGATCGGCAACAAGCGCGATTTTGCGTACGGTCTTGGTGGCAAAGTTTCTCGGTGAGAACCCGACGATCGGAGGCAGTCATGTCTGATGCAAGCCAAGCACCTTTGATCGGTGGTTCGTGGATCACAGTTTCACCGCTTGTGTGGTTAAGTTCGCCGATTGCCCTGACCCTATTTCTGGCAGCGGTCACGGCGGTGGTGTTCTTTACCGAGCACGATATCTCGATGAGCAAGTCGCTTACCTTTGTGGCGGAGATCGAAGACCAAGAAAGCTGGGCGGCTGGCGGCAACAAGTTTCGCCAGATCGCGTTTCTCAGTTGCGCCGCGATTGGCTCGATCAGCCTTCTTTTTGGCCGAGTGGGAAAATTCCGTTTGAACCTGCCGGTCGCCTTGATCGCGCTCTACATCCTCTGGGCGGGTGCAAGCAGCCAGTGGTCCATCGACTCGGGCACCACGATGCGACGCTACGTCTTAGTGCTCTGTTGCGTCATCGGTTGTTTTGGCTATTCCCGATTCCTGCGCGTACAGGACGCCGTTTTCGCAGCGGTGATGGTATCAGTAGCCTATTTGGCGCTCGGCGTTTTAATGGAGATGTTTTACGGCTCCTTCCGACCGCACATCGGCGCGTATCGTTTCGCGGGCACCATGCATCCAAATATGCAGGCAGCCAATTTGGCGATGGGTTCGATCGCGGCATGGGTGATGGCGCGAGTCAGACCGCAAGCGAAGCTGATCTTCTACGGAATATTTTGTCTGCTGTTCTTGTTCCTGATTCTCACCAAGTGCCGTAGCGCGACCGGTGCCGTGCCGGCTGCCTTAGGCATCGTTTGGCTGGCCTCTCAACCGAGAAAGAACATCGTTATTGGAGTGCTGGCCGGTTTCTGGCTGGTAGCCAGCTTTGGCCTAATCTGTATGGTGTCAGGTTTTGATCCGATCGCGGAGTATCAGGAGGTCCTGCTGATGGGACGCGGCGAAGAAACCGGGTCTTCACTGACGGGGCGCCTTCCGCTGTGGCAAGACCTTTCGGAGTACATTTCTCGTAGACCGTGGAAGGGCCATGGATATCGCGCGTTTTGGAATCCCAGACACATTTACGAGATTGCCGTTTCTCAACAATGGGTCATCAGCGAGGCTCACTCCTCTTACATCGACGCGACGTTGCAGTTGGGACTTGTTGGGTGCACACTTTTCATTTTGGCAGAGCTTTGCACTCTGTTCTATGCAGCGATCCTGTTTCGAATCACCAAGCGGCCAGCCTACCTGTTTCTTGTTGGCGGCGTCGTTTTCTGCGTCGCTCGGGGATTGACGGAGTCCGGCATGAGTGATCCCAACGCCCCTTCTGCTTTCCTTTTCCTAGCACTGGCGGCACACTGTTGGAACGGAAACAGGCCTCTCAGCGCCACCGAGCGTGCCGACCATTTAGACCACGACCACGATTTTTCCTGATTCGATTCACGGTTGAACCGATTCACTATTAGGTCGATTCAGCAAGATATTGCTTCACCGCCGCAAGCATGGAAATTGAGATCTCGTTATCGCTAAAGGCGCGATCGGCCATGGCTTGCCGCTGTTCTTTTGATAGATTCACCGCGGTGCTCAAGCAGTCAACCAAGCTATCGAACGAAAATGTAAGGCACGAGACGTTGTCGTCGAATTGATAGCCGCGCGTGCCAAACTCCTGCGTCAAAATCGGCAGCCTAGAAGAGATGTACTCGCTGTTCTTGACGTTCGACCCGGAACCTTCGAACACAGGATTGAGGGCGTAATCGGCGGCAGCCAAATATGGCTGTATGGAATCGACAAAACCTGTTTGGTGAATTCTTGTGCTGTCGAGTTCTTCGGCAGCGTCGTCACTTGATCTTCCGGCTACCGTACCCACAACAAGAATCTTCACCCCGTTGTCGTTTAAGAATGCCCGTTCGGCTTCGCAAAACTCCTGCAAACGAACGAGTGCTGATCGGTTGGGGCCAAAGTTACTTCCCGTAAAGACGAACAGAGTTTCGTCATCGCCGACGCCGAGTTGCTTTCGAGTGGATGTTCGAGTTTCGGGGTCTAAGCGGTAGTCTTCAGGAAAAATTCCGTTGGGCACAAGCACGACCGAGTTGAGATCCGCAAAATACTCTTGGTCCGCAGGTGCACAGGCGATGACAAGATCTGCTTTCTTTGCGGCGCTCTGTTCCAACATTTTTACTAACGGAACCAGCACAGGTGCAACAAGAGATTTCTTCCAGAGTTGATGCTCGACGTTATGGGTATTGAGATGCCAAGGCTTAGAGAGTCGAGTCGCGATCGGATAAAGGAAAGGAAAATCGACAATAATCAGATCTGCGGCATCAGCATATTCACGCAGCTTTTTGGGGGTAAAAAATCTGGCAACCACGTTACTCCACAGCGGCGGTAGCGCAAATTTATAAGCCAACCACTGACAAGCACCAAAAAATACCCGGCGGTCTACGAATTCATGGACTCCGTTTTCCAATTCCGCTGCGCTACTTTTCTTTCTTTTCAGATAGTCTTTTTTTCGACCGGTAAAGGCGTAGATGGAAACATCATGCCCCGACTCCGCAAGGGCTCGCGCGAAGGACCCGGTACGTATCTGGCCGCCGGACATGGCGGGGTAGACCTGTATTTCTGAGAGGATAAGAATTTGCATCGGAAGAGTCTTATGATAAGTTTCTTGCGCGTCAAGGTAGTCCAAAATTCAAATTTGGTCTTGGCTTCAAAGCTCAGGTAGCTCTACCAATGCCACGCCCTTAGACGAGGCACAGCACGCACATGTATCAAGCTGAAACTATCATACTTTGATCAGAACTGTCAGAAACACAACAGACATTGTGGAAACAGAACCCTGAAAATCGACACGTTGAGGCTTATCGCGTTTCAAAGCTCTCGGTTTGGTGTTACAGCACCGGACGTCTACTATTGGCCACCGATCGTTTGAGCATCAAAACTACCCAATTCCGACGGGAAGATTCCGTAGAGCGTACGAGTGAAGTACAGCTCAACCGCGTCCGCCAGCCGCTGGATCGGTCGCTTGGGAACCAAAATAATATCAGAATCGCGGAGCCAGATTTCATCCGAAGGAATCGGACGCTTGCCGAAAAGCCCTCCCGCAAGGTCAAGCTTGGTTGCCATCAGCTTCCAATCTTTGTCACGTCGAAACACTACGATCTGTCGAACATTTCCTCCCACATCCCAACCGCCGGCTAGGGCGATGGCCTGCATTGCCGTCGTCGGTCCGTTCAGTTCAAAACGGCCGGGAGTGTTGACTTCGCCAGCGACGTAGATGAATCTCGGCGCCCGTTGAGTCAAAATCGGAGTAACTCGAATTCCCTGTAGCTCTCTTGCGTACCGCATGTTGATTTCACGTTCGAGTTCGTCCAACGACAATCCGACAACACCGATGGTTCCTACCAGCGGCAAACGAACCGTGCCGTCGGGATTAACGCTGACCTGTCTGGCTTGACCACCAGATCCGGCGCGAGCGTCGACTGAATCCAAAAAGTCCCGAAGCTTGGTTCCGATCGTTACACCGGTCACATTCACGTTCGGCATAGATTCGAAAAACGGAGTATAGGCGTAGTCAAGTTCCGCTTTCAGTTGCTGGATTGTCTTACCCGCTGCCAGCACGCTTCCGATAAGATCTAGTGAAACTGTGCCGTCGGGCATAATCGCAACTCCCGACAACCGAGTCGCTTCATTTAATTTTTCGTCGACCGCAGCGGTCACTCGGATAACGTCGCCAGGCGAAAGGCGATAACCTTGACCGAAGTTGTCACGCGAAACTTGAAAGACAAACTCAATTTGATCATCTACACGTAAGCGATAAGTCGGGACATGCGGCGTCCTGGACGGACCAATGTATTCTCCGTAGGAATAGTTTTCCCAAGGGATTAATCGCGAATTGCGCCAGGTGGATTCATTGCGCTGACCACGCGCAGAATGCTCGTCAACGCCGCAGATAAAATTCGCCTGCTCTGTTTCGCCAGCTGGCGAGTACGATTGTTCTGCTACGTATGCTTCGGCGGGAGCAAAACCTTGCATCGCTTGCGGCTGTGCATATTGCATCTCCGCCTGATCATACTGCCCGGTATAGTCCAAGACCTGGCCAAACAGAACCGGCCCACTGCAAAGAACCACCATGGTTGCAGCAAACAAGATCAGAATCCCGCGCAGGGACTTTCGATCCGTCTTGATTTCAGTTGTCATCATTGTGAACACTTTAGTACCACCCTTTGACTTTCTTCAGCAGCGCTTTGGCCGGGGAAACATCTCTTTGATTTGAAGTCTGCGGACGGCTTTGTGGCGCACGTTGCGTCGTGATATTTGGAAACGCAGCATTGTTGTGAAACTCGTTCATCGTTGCCCACTGTTCGCCGACACCGCCGTTGTTGGCAACACTGTTGCCTGATTGCTCTGCTCGCATTGCCGCAAGCTTGGCAAGATGCGTTTGTCTGTCGCGTTCTTCAACCACTTGTGCGTTCATCGCCAATTGGCTGTGAACCGCTGACAGATTCGCCCAAGCAGAACGGGTCGGTGAAGAGGTAATCGCAACTTTTAATACTTGTTCTGCTTCTTTGAGCCGCCCCATGTCATGCAATAGAACGCCAAGATCGTTTGCGCAAACCGCGTTAGCAGGATTGCAACTCATCGCCGCCCGGAAGAAAACAAGCGCACGTGCCTGTCCCGTCCAGTCGCCCCGTCGGTTGTCTACTGAAGAGCGGGTTTCGATCTTTCCCAAAGTATGAAGCGCCGCGCTTCCCGCCGCCGAGTAACCGATCGCCAGCTCGATTTTCGATTGAGCGAACCCGCAATAAAGGTCGAGGGCTTTCGTTCTTGAGATATTGCCAATGTCGTTGGGCGATATCAATTTCGTTCTGTGCGAAAGGACTTTCTGCTGCATCACGCCCGGCTGCGACGGTCCGACGAAATCTGCCGCCTCGTCCAGTGCCGTCAGCCCTTGGGCTAAACTGTTTGAGTAGGCATCTGGATCGGATTGCGCTTTGTGGGATCGCGCGATCAACAGCAGTGCAAGCGTGAATTCTTCACGAGCAGCCATGTACGAGTTTCTTCTGGCAAGCGACTCACCGTACCCGATGTGTTCGCGTGCGCGGACTTCGACTTGTGGGACAACCCTTAATTTCTGTAACGCGGGTTGCTGCATGGACATGCCCATCGCCCGGTTTGTCGGAGCGATATGTCCGGGCAATTCAGCGCTTTGTGCTTCAGCACCCATCGCTGTTGCCGGTCCAGAGAGCATCGGTTCGTTGACCAGCACAGATGTAGCGGAGCCCGCAATTTTCGATTCGTAGCTGGCCCGTTGCACCGCAGGTGGCTCCTGCCGCGGAGCGGCCACGTTTCCGCTGGCATGTGAGTTCCTCTCCAACGCAAGCACTCGTTCCGCCAAAGATTGCTGCCCTTCCGATTTCACAAACCTGTTCTGGACGTACTTTGACCGAGCAGTCGAAAAATGTTCTTGCAAATGGCTTTTGGATTGTTGCTGAACTTCCGAAACAGAATGGCGAGGCTGGTTCAGAACTTGTCGCCGGGAAACATCTGGTCCGACTGCCAAGCGAGCGGCACCTGAACCCCCATTCAAGTCCGGCAGCATAGTCTCAGTAATCAATTCGGCCCGTTCAGGAGTTTCAAAACCCGAATTCGCCTGGGCCATGTTTTCCCGCATCCCATTTGTTTGAATCCGATGCGGTTGGTTCAAGTGCGATTGAACTGAGACTTGGGGGACTGGAACTGAATTTGCGCCGACTATTGGAGGATGAAAATCAGTCAGTGTTTGCTTCGTGGCGGCGGTGGAGTGTCGGAGGTTTATCGTTGAACCTAAATCATTCAATCGACGTGGACTTTCGTCGTATCCAGCACCAGAGGATGGTCGATCCATCGATTCAAGCGGTGCATCAAATACCCCGCCCATCACATAGCCCGTCAACACAACTGCTGACGAGATAAGTAGTATGCCCACGATTGATTGGTAGTTCATTTCACTCACGCAAAGTGGATCGGTTCGATTTACTGGAGACGGTTCCGCACTGAAAGCAAACCAAACTGTTTTCAATTTAGGTTGACTTTGCGGATTACGCTCTGTTTAAGGATCGTCGTGAGTTTGCGGATTCTTAAATGATTCCTCCCATTTCGCGCGTTTATTTGGCAATGTTGCTAGCAGTCGCTTCGATCTGGTCACTTACTAAATCGAATTTCGTACACTTTGCCAAAGGCGCTAGCATCGACCAACTCGGCCTTGTCCACGAGGCGTTTACCCAGCGCTTCGGCCGCGGCAAACTTTTCTTCTCCGCTTCGGCACTGCTTGATGTCAGGGGTTGGCGAGATGATATCATCCAAAACAAACAGCCGGAATTCGCCACTCTGGGCCTGCTCTAAAAAATCATCAACCGGCACGGTGCTGATATCTGGATGGCAGCGGGCAATCATAACGTCATTTTCATCCTCAAGATGCACGATGCGGGCAGAACTGTGGTACTGCAAAAAATCCACCAGTCGATAGTCGAATTGACTCAGCAGCACTGTGTCTTTCTCGGACAGCTCGTTTCTGATCCATGCGGTTTTGCCCAAGAACTGGTCTCCGCTGGAATTCTTCCAAATCAGCATGCCTCCAAAAAAATTGTAGGCCAACATCAGGACAAGAAAAATCACCACGACCTTGTGCCGTCCCAAACGATAGCAAGGCTCAATGACCAGCACGGTCAACAGCCCTGAAAACGGAACCAGCATCGGTATCCAAGCTTCAAAACTTCCCGGATCAATCATGGCCACAATCAGCCCCATGAACATAAACCACGCAACGAGAAAGAGTGTCGGCCGAGTGGGTCGAATTGACTTCCATTGACTTGCCGCGATCCAGTGAATGCGAGCGAACATCAACAGCAATGGCAAAAACAAGATCGCCGCTATTGCCGTAAGAGCCTGAATTCCCTTGCCCGCATGAGCGACGACCTGAAAGTTATAAACACAGCCGGGAATTCGAGGGTTGAGAAAGTTCCGCACCGGGTCGATCGTTTGAGTCCAATGAGCCGAAAAGAAGTCATGCCCGAAAGAGAGGGCTATCTTGACCAGAGCAACTACAATTGACGGGCGTTCTCGAAACTCGCCATTACGCTCGGTAATGAATCCGACCAGGTCCGCTGGTGAAGGCATATATTCCTTTACCTCCGCAAACGACCAGACAATTCCGACCAGATAAACGACAGCGCCTGCGATGGAATATTGAACAAACGATAGCAAACGGGACTTCGAACAAAACAGCACCATTGCCGTGATAAACAAAACGATGATGTTGGGTTGGTAGAAGAGAACCGCCAGTCCCGACAGCACGCCCGCTGCCAAAACCGATCTAGTGCTTCGATCTTCATCATCGAGAAACCTGAAGATCAACGACAAACTACACAGAATCAGAAAGATGGACGGTATGTAAACTTCCACCGCACCGACGTAGCGCCAGAAACCGTAGGTCAAGCCAAGAAACGAAGCACCGGCCCACGCAGAAAAAGTGGAAACCCCGAAATGTCTTTGCATCAATCGGGCAAACAGCACCAGTGCCATCGCTCCGGCCAAAATACTCAAGCCCGATAGCAGCTCAAGCGTTCCCACGGTGACGCCGAGTGTATCGGCGGCGACCACCACCATCCGATTGATCGCATGGAAAAGAATGTTGCGTGAGTCAGGTGCGGTTCCCAAAGGAAAGTTCTCTGCGAACAGCACATAGTTGAGCGTGTCGTAGCTCTCGGAGTGGTTCAGCGGCCGAGTCACCGTATAGAACACGACCAGCAAACAAAACACCGCCAAACAATGGGCTCTATTGTTCCATGCGTTATTCTTCATTGGGGCAATTTTCGACGGTGGCACTATCAGGTTCGTTTACAGGCGAGGCGCAATCGACTTCCAGCTCAAGATATCCATTTCAACAAAACAAAGAACTTCACTTCTCACTTGGATTTCTTAACCAGATTCTTACCACAGCAATTAGACTAAGGGGCCCCAAATGCGGTTCGTTATTGCAGTATAATAACGGGTCTTCGGCTCATCTGAGAAAACTGCATTATTCTCTAATGGTCATGAAAAATCGACCACCGTATCGACCGATTAAGGCACCTATCAAATGACTATTCTTGGTGGAATATTGACGATACTTACGTTTATCGTTTTGATTCCTATTTTAACCTTTTCTTTACAGTGCTTTCTTTCCTTCCTGCCGCGGGCGCAGTCGAAAGTCGAACAGGACAAACTTCCTCGCTTGGCCGTCTTGGTTCCATCTCACAATGAAGAGGCGATTGTCTCTGGCATTTTAACGGATTTAAAAAGCCAGGCAAAAAGCGATGATCGAATCATCGTAATCGCCGACAACTGCGATGACGCGACGGCAGATGTCGCCCGCAGCCATGGCGCTGAAGCTTTCGAACGAACCGACCTCAATGATCGCGGCAAAGCTTACGCGCTTCGATTTGCGCTCGAACGTCTTGAAGCCGATCCCCCCGAGGTCGTCATTGTCGTTGATGCCGACTGCCGGATATCATCGGATTGCCTCGCACAGATTTCGTACCTTGCCAAAAAGTTCGATCGGCCTGTTCAGGGCTCATACATTTTTGGCGATCAAACCGATAGCGCGGTCAGCAATCTTGCTTCCTCCTTCACGCTTTGGTTCAAAAACCACATCCGCCCTCTGGGCTCGCTGCGCGCCGGCATGCCATGCCAGTTAACCGGAAGTGGAATGGCATTCCCGTGGCATGTGATTCGCAGTGTCAACGTTGCCAACAACTCACTTGCCGAAGACACGACACTTGGACTTGAATTGGCCTACCTTGGTTACCCGCCGCTGTTCTGCCCCGAAGCAAGAATCGATGGGCATGTGCCTAAAGAATGGGGCACGCTGGTTCAGCAACGCCGCCGATGGGAGCAGGGCTACCTCGAATCCATCTTCACCAACGCACCGAAAATGGCTTGGCGAGCGATCACCCAATTCAAACCGGGTTTGCTATGGGCCGCGTTTGATCTTTGCATCGCCCCACTTGCGCTGCTGGGAATCGTCTGGGGAATTTTGGCCGCCTTGGGTTTGATCCTTGCATTGGCCGGAGGAAACGTTTTACCACTTGTTCTTTCTGCCGTAGGGGCGGTGGCAATGGGACTTAGTCTTGTGTTAGGCTGGTTGTTTCATTGCCGAGACAAAGTTCCAGCCAAAGCTATCTTGGCGATTCCATGGTTCCTTGTTCGCAAAGTTGGAATCTATGCATCACTTCTTTTCAAACGTGAAAAAGTGTGGCTGCGAACCGAAAGAGACTGAAACGATGTCAGCCAAGTCGATTGCGTCGCTGATCCTGCTACTACTTCTGCTGGCCCCAGTGACTTTGGTTCAAGCACAAACCGGCATCGGACCGGTCGCTGGAAGTACCATCAAGGACTTCACCCTCAGCGACCAGCACGGCGCTCCCCAAAAGCTGAGCGCACTATTCTCCCAAGGCCCGACAGCCTTGGTCGTCATTAAGTCCGCAGGTTGGTGCAAACAATCCAAAGCCCATCTTATGGATTTGCAGCAGGAAGCAGAAAGTTTCGCGGCTGCCGGATTGAAGGTGGCTTGCCTGAGCTACGACAGCGCCGAGGTGCTCAACAGCTTCGCGATCCGAGAGGGAATTAAGTTCCCGATGCTGGCCGATCCCCAAAGCAAAGTGATCCGTCAACTGGGACTGCTTAACACGAAATTCAAAAAGGAAACACTGCGCTACGGTCTGGCTCATCCAGCCACTATTTTGGTTGATCGCAGCGGAAACGTGATCGACGTGATGGTGGGCCTTCCAGACGCAATACAACTTCTGAAGCTTTGGGAGGCTCGAAAAACGGGCGTCGTTGTCGAAGATCCGGGCCCCGATTTCATTACCATTAAAGGCAACAATTTCGTCGACGAACAAGGGGCTGAAGTGCGGTTCAAGGGCGTCGCGATCGCGGACCCAACCAAGATCCTCAACGACAGGCATTGGAATCGGAAGCACTTTTACGCGGTTAAAAAATGGGGAGCAAACATCGTCCGGATTCCTGTTCATCCGGGAAAGTTTCGCGCGATGGGCAAAGAAAAATATTTAAAGCGATTAGATGAAGCCGTACGATGGTGCGCCGAATACGAGATGTACGTCATTATCGACTGGCACAGCATTGGCAACCTCAAAGCAGAAAAGTTTGAGTCCGACGACAAGGTGACCAACCTCAAAGAAACCTTATCTTTCTGGGATCTGATATCCAAACATTATCGTGACAATCCAACGGTCGCGTTCTACGAAGTGTTCAACGAACCATCGGTCAACTTTGGTGAATACGGTGAATGCTCTTGGACACAGTGGAAGCTGATCGTTGAAAAAATCATCGATACGATACGGGTCAACGACAAACGCACGATTACGCTGGTCGCGGGTTTTGACTGGGCCTACGATTTGCGGGATGCGGGTCTCAATCCGATTTCCAGAAAAAACATTGCCTACGTGGCTCATCCCTATCCGGGAAAATCCAAGCCCCCAAGAGAGCCTCACTGGGAGGAGCATTTTGGATTTCTAGCCGAACGTTTTCCGATCTTTGTTACCGAGATGGGGTTCTACCACCAAGGCGAGTACCAACACTTCGTGGACGCCGATGGATCGTTTCGAGACGGTATTTTGAAGTATCTGGATCAGAAGAAAATTTCATGGTGCGCATGGTGTTTTGATCCGGACTGGTCGCCAACTTTAATCGACGGCTACGACTACGCGCCTACGAAGCCTGGGATGTTTTTCAGAAACGCGCTTCTCAACGCAACCAAGGCTGATGATTAGGAATCAAGTATTCTCATTGGTACAATACGATTTGGCTGATCGTATCGACGAAAACAAAACTTGTGATTCGTTCGATATTCAAATTCCGTTGACCACCAATAAGGATTGAAGGGCAATAAACCTAAAAATAACGACTCGATCAAACATCTCTAATTCACCGATTATCCAAACAGACGCCATCTCAAATGAAGACCAGAAAAAGACTCCGCTTTCTCGCCGCCTCGTCCCTCTTTACGCTTGCTTGGCTCGGCTTGACCAGCGGGCCTGTTGCGACTGGCCACGCCCAAACGGCTGTAGCGGATAAACCTGTGGTCACCGAACCGAAGCAAACGCAAAAGAAGAACGACAAAGTACCCGTTCCCACATGGACTGATGCCCAAGCCGCAGCGCGGGAAACTTCCAGCTTTCAGTTCTTGGGCGAATACACCCAAGGCGATACCGCGATCCAAGTCGTTCCTGCCGAAGAACGATTTTACCTTTCCATCTATCAAGGAGGCCTGCCCGGCGCCGGATGGGATGGAGGCCAGATCAAGCACCAATGGATTGACGCCGACGCGATCGCGGATCGCTTGGCTGGATTCACCAAATTCGACCGCGCTGCATCACTCGAATTCACCAAGCCTCCCACCGATGCGATCGTTCTGTTTGATGGGAAGAAGAACAAGCACTGGAAGTTTGCCACGGTAGTCGACGGGATATTACAAGCCGGCGCAGCCACACGCGCGAAATTCAAAGACTTCAAGCTTCACTTCGAGTGCATGACACCGTACAAACCTTCGTTGCCGTTGAGCCACACCGGACGCGGCAACAGTGGCGTGTTCGCCGTTGGCGCTTACGAAGTTCAAGTCATGGACACGTTTGGTTTAGACCTAGATCCTGAGGCATGGAAAGAAATCAAGCTCCTCAAAAAACCAAATACGTGGTGCGGAAGCATCTACGGTATTCGCCCTCCGTCGATCAACGTTTGTTCGCCTCCGCTAACCTGGCAGTCGTTTGACGTTGAATTTACAGCCGCGCGTTTTGACGCCCAAAGCAAGACCAAGATCAGCGACGCGGTGATAACGGTCTATCACAATGATGTTTTAATACAGGATCACGTCAAACTTCCGCGCGGTACTGGTGGCGGACCCAAGGGACCGCGCGCGGAAGTCGCGACCGGTCCGATTCACTTTCAAAAGCACGGCAACCCAGTACAATACCGAAACATTTGGGTCCAAGTAAAACAATAACATGATTCGTTTCATCATCATTTGTTTGACTTTGGTTGCCAACGGCCAATCAGCGATGGCTGATGAACGTCCCAACATTCTCTGGATTACGATCGAAGATTGGGGGCCGGCTCTTTCCTGCTACGGAACCCAAGGCATCCAAACCCCTCACGTCGACAAACTTGCCTCCCAGGGCATGCGCTTCGACCGCGCGTTCACGACATCGCCAGTATGTTCGACCTCGCGTTCTGCCATGATGACGGGCTTCCACCAAAACTATATCGGCGCTCATCAACATCGCGCAATAAACCCGCAACCCCTTCCTCACGGCATTCGCCCCATCCCCCATCTGTTGGCCGACGCGGGTTACTTCACTTGCTTGATGAGCCGCAAGGTGGATTGCAACTTCTTGCCCAATAAAAAGAACGATCTATTCATGGGCGGCGACTGGAAAGAGCGCAAACCCAACCAGCCGTTCTTCGCACGGATAACGTTTCAAGGCACTCATCGCCCATGGCATCGCGATCCGATCCGACCGATTAAGCTCGAAGACGTCGAACTACCTCCGCAATACGCCGACACGCCGTTTATTCGCCGAGACTGGGCCAACGGACTGGAGGCCATGCAGTTAGTTGATCGTCAAGTCGGCAAATTGCTGAAGCGTCTGGACGAAGAGGGACTGGCCGGCAACACATTGGTTTTCTTCATCGGTGACCATGGCGTCTGCAACTTTAGGGGCAAGCAATTTCTCTACGACGAGGGCACGCGTATACCGATGATTGTGCGATGGCCAGGCAAGATCAAACCGGAAAGCGTTAATGATGATCTCGTCAGCGCCTTGGATATCTGTTCCACGGTATTGGAAGTCGCAAAAGCGTTTAGTCCGGTCCCACTTCATGGCAGAAGCCTGTTTGGAGATAACGGCGATGGCAACGGTTCAATCGCTGATCGGAAGTATTTATTTGCGGCAAGAGACAAAATGGGAGCAACGCACGACGCGATGCGGTCGATTCGCTCCAAGGACTTCAAATTGATTCTCAACCTGATGCCCGAGCGGCCCTATTGCCAATTGAGCCAGTATAAAGAAGGCGCTTACCCGCCACTGGCCGAAATGAATGTGCTTCATTTAAGGGGAGAGCTCACACCAGCACAGGATCAATTCTTCGCAGATCACAAACCGGAGATCGAACTGTTTAATCTGCGCGATGATCCTCATGAACTGAAAAATATTGCCGACGATCCGAAATATAAACAGCAAAAAGCAATCTTGCTGATGGAACTGAACAAATGGCGGACAGAAGTCATTCACGACCAGGGTGTCAGTGATGACTTTGCTGCCAAGGACGTTTTCCCGGATTCAGCTCCCATCTCGAACGTGGCTCAATGGGTTCACGAGAACAGAGAGACCTACGACTACTTCAAATCGGGTTGCCCGCCTTGGTTTCCAACGCGCACGTTGGCTCAATGGGAACATGCGGTGGAATTATGGAGGCCCTACGTTTTTCGAGGCCCCGATCAGGACGTCCAGCGACCGACGATTCCATTTACGAAGTTCAACAAACCGCAGAAACTCAAACGCAAATAGGCAGTTTAATGCGGCACTGAGAGTCAACTGTTTAAAGAAACCAGATGATCCGTTCGATTGCTTGCCGCGCAATACTGTCGACCAAAATCACCATGCTGATCAGGGAATTCGGTTCAGCCAGTTCTACGCGATGAGCGTCTGTTCGCCAACGCGCGTTTCGATCATGACCGGGCGAAACGCGGCGCAGCATCACACGACCCAGTGGATTAAATCCGAAGAGAATAACCATGGCGAATTTGGCAGACAAACATCCTGAGAAACTTCGTTCCATGATGGTGCGATTGAACTGCCAATGAGTCAACAACATTCTCAAAATTCGTTCTGCGGGATGGTCGTGCTCGGGCCGACTGCCACGAATTAACACGCATGAGACTTAACATATTTGAGTTTAAGCTTCATTTTCTAAACCTCAACACTTCTACCGCATGTTGGTTATGATTTAATGACGTCTCTAACAACCAAACGCAAGCGCGCTCTTGCGTTAACACATTAACGAACAATGGATAATCGCAACAATGCAAAACATGACTGGAATTTTGGGTCTCTGCTTAATCTGCATCATGGCGAACTCCGCACGATGCGAAACGATCAACGTTGCGGACCACGGAATTATTCCCGGCACGGACGTGACCTATTCTGTGAAAAAACTCTTGGAATCAGTTAAGGGACGATCGGGTGTGACCCTGCTTTTTCCAAAGGGAACTTACGACTTCCACCCTGAAAACGCTTTGGAACACTATCGACCGATTGCCAATCACGACAACGGATTGAAGCGTTTTGGATTTCCACTGTTTAACCACCGCGATCTTACCATCGATGGTGATAGATCAACATTTTTGTTTCACGGCCGCATGGTTCCGATCACGGTGGAACGGAGTCAGAGGATCACTCTGAAGAACTTTACCATTGATTGGACGCAGTCTTTTCACGCTGAGATGAAAGTCGTTCAAAGCGTACCGGACAAAAAGCGATTTGTGGTCGAAATCGACACCAAAGCTTACCCTTACACAATCAAAAATGGGGATATCCGATTTCATCGTTATGGCCAAGACGATCCAATTGGAACGAATATGGTTTTCGATCCTGAGACCCGTTCACCCATATATCAGACCAACCAGTACCGGTTTAATGGGAATCACACAAAGGTTAAGGGGCTGGGTTCCGGGCGAATTGAATTCACTCAGGGAATCAAACAGACGCCACCCGTTGGCAGTGTTTTGGTCGCGTATGGCGTTCATCCCACCAGCCGTCTCTGCCCTGCGATTCACGTCACCAATTCCAAAGATCTAAAAATTGAGAACACCACCGTTCATGAAGCCGGCGGCATGGGGCTGATCGTCGAACGGACAGAGAACGTGACCCTCGATGCGATGACCGTCACCTCTAACGATCAACGTTTAGTGTCGACACGCGCCGATGCGACGCATTTTATTGGATGCAAAGGCACAATTCGTTTAGAGAATTGTCTATTCGAACACATGCTTGACGACGGCGTGAACGTCCACGGAGCCTACGTAAAGATTGAGAAGAACCTTGGCAAGCGTAAGATGCTGTGCGAAATAAGCCACTTTCAGCAATGGGGGCTGACCTTTGGAGAGCCGGGTGACAAAGTTGCCATCATGTCGCGCGTGACGCTGCTGCCTTTGGCAGAAACAACCATCGAAGCCGTGGAGCCGCTGAATGAACACCGTTTCGTTTTGACGTTAGCCGATGTGCCCGAAACACTACCAGACGAAGATTTATCGCTGGAGAATTTGACATGGAATCCTGATTTGATCATGCGCAACAACACGATTCGCGAAAACCGCGCGCGGAGCGTATTGGTGACCACAAAAGGTAAGGTCATGATCGAGAACAACACTTTCGCATCGCAAATGCACGGGATCCTTATCGAGGGCGACAACAATAAATGGTACGAATCAGGGGCCGTTATGGACGTCACTATCAGCAACAACATTTTTGATAGTGTCGGATTCGAGGTCGGTAAATGCTATCCTTTAGTAGCCGCTCCTTTGCTGACGGCCAAACAAAGAATCGATAGCAAACGCTACCACCGCAATGTACGATTCACTGGCAATACCGTTCGCTCTTTTAACGGTCTGCTGGTCAGCGCGAGATCGGTTCAGGGCCTGGTCATCGCGGACAACGTTGTAGAATTAGCGGATAAGTACCCCGCGGTACGTGAAGAACCGGCGATCCTCCTAGAGTCCTGTGACGATGTTACTATTTCCAACAACAAGTCGACTGGATTTGATCGTAAGCTGGAGATCGAAGCCTCAGCCGATAGCCTGCAGGTGAAGCAGGAAAATAACGAGGGCTTCGCCGTCGAGAAATAAGAAGCCTAATCCGCGAATTGATCCCATAGGAAATGGCGTGCGAATATCACATGTCCAATTCAGCTATCGCTGCGTAACTTTCATGCGCGTTGTGTTTGTCGTACTTTGCAGCACATTGTTAGTGGGAATCGGGGTAGGTCAGGACTTTCCGGAAGTCTACAACAGCGAATCTGATCAAACGGCTCAGCCGATTTCAGCTGCCGATGCAGCCGCTGGATTCGAAGTGCCTGAAGGCTTTCAGGTCAACGTCTTCGCCAGTGAGCCCGAGGTGCAAAATCCGATCGCAATGACGTGGGATTCGCGGGGTCGGTTGTGGGTTGCCGAAAATTACACGTACGCGGAACGATCGCAACGTTTTGATCTGGCGCTACGTGATCGTGTCTTAATTTTCGAAGACACCGACGGCGATGGCGTGGCGGATAAACGGACCGTGTTCACCGACGATGTCCAAATGTTGACCAGCATCGAAGTTGGGCACGGCGGTGTGTGGTTGATGTGCCCTTCCAAACTTCTGTTTATTGCCGATAGAGACCACGACGACAAACCCGATGGGCCGGCGGTGGCTGTGCTGGAAGGATTTGAAGTTGCAAAACAAAACTATCATAACTTTGCCAACGGCCTCAAATGGGGTCCCGATGGTTGGCTGTACGGGCGCTGCGGTGGGTCTTGTCCCGGACGAATTGGTGTGCCGGGTACCGCAGACGGTCAGCGCGTAGCTTTGGAAGGGGGTATCTGGCGATATCACCCGCGCACTAGACACTTCGAAGTGCTATGCCACGGCACCACCAATCCTTGGGGACACGATTGGAATGAATTTGGCGACGGGTTCTTTATTAACACGGTCAACGGTCATCTTTGGCACTTGATTCCCGGCGCGCATTTCCATCGCCCGTTCACGCTCGATCCCAATCCGCATGTTTATGAGTTGATTGATATGCATGCCGATCATTGGCACTTTGATACAACGGGAAAATGGCAAGATTCGCGTAACGGAGCCGCGAATGATTTCGGCGGAGGTCATGCCCATTGCGGCATGTCGATCTACCTTGGCGGGCGCTGGCCTGCGGAATATCGCGGCAAACTATTTACGCTCAACTTTCATGGACGAAGAGCCAATCAGGAGCATCTGGTCAGGCACGGCAGTGGCTACGTTGGCAAACATGGCGAAGATACGCTGATTGCCAACGATCCGTTTTTTCGCGGTATGGACATCAGCTACGGTCCCGACGGAAACATGTATGTGATCGACTGGAGCGACACCGGCGAATGCCACGAACACACGGGCGTCCACAGAACCAGCGGAAGAATCTATCGCATCGCGTACCAAAGCGGCGACAATGTCCCGGCCAGAAACAATGGCGCACAGGACTTACGAACGATGGACAGCCTTAGTTTGGCAAGGCTAACCGAGCATCGCAACGAGTGGTTCGTGCGACAGGCGCGCGTCATCCTTAGCGCTAGGGCCGCCGATGCTGACGTTAACAACGACGACTTTCGGGCTGCCGTTTCTCATATAAAGGAGCTGCTTGACGGCGACTCACCAGAGCTTGCCTACCGAGCCCTGATGACGCTGAATTCAATTGATCGTGTCGACGATAACATGCTGTTGAAGCTCTTGTCTCACCCCCACGAACATCTGCGTGCGTGGGGGATACGGCTGATTTCAGATCATTGGCCAATAGATGATGTTTTTGGTCTGACCTACGCCGCGCAGCAGAAAGAAATGGAGATATTTGAGAAATATTCATTTTGGGAAAAATCATTCTGCGAAATGGCGAATAAAGATCCTAGCGGATTGGTACGGCTGGCTTTGGCATCGACACTACAAAGATTGCCTACCAAGCAACGTTTACAACTGGCGTTGGCGCTGATGGCGCGTGAGGAAGATGCTGACGATCACAATTTGCCGCTACTGGTTTGGTACGGGTTGATTCCTGTCGCCGAAACCGAACCGAACCAACTGGCTACGCTGGCGAGCCATTCGAAATGGCCTAAGACACAGCGTTTGATCACTCGCCGACTGGCGCAAGATATCGAAAAAACGCCCGGCCCCATCGATAAGATCATCCGTTTCATCCCCTTGGCAACACCAGAGGTTCAGCAGAACCTGTTGTTAGGTCTTAGTGAAGGGTTGAAGGGATGGAGCCGCGCGAAGCAACCAAAAGAGTGGCCAAAGTTGGTTGCTGCGATCAACGAAAATTCCAGTTCTCAAATGAAAGATGCGATCCGCGAACTGAGCGTTTTGTTCGGCGATGGTCGGGCTTTGGAGGATGTGCGAAAGATC
This sequence comes from uncultured Pirellulaceae bacterium, assembly GCA_937942355.1. Classification (GTDB taxonomy): domain Bacteria; phylum Planctomycetota; class Planctomycetia; order Pirellulales; family Pirellulaceae; genus Mariniblastus. The sequence continues at coordinate 29,396 of CALDEW010000082.1, forward strand.
GTACTAGACAAAAAAGCTCAGATCAGCCTCCGCCGGTCCGCGTTGGAAACACTCGTGGCCAGCAAATCTGATGGCGTCGTCGAAGTTTGCCTGCCACTTTTAGGCGACGCTCGTATCAATACGATTGCGCTGCGCGGAGTTTCGACAAGTGACGACATCCGAATCGCGGAGGCTTTGATTAAGAACTATCGAAGATTTCGGTCGCCGAAAAAGCCTCTGGTGATCGAAGTGCTGGCTTCTCGAGAGAACTTTGCTGGTGCTTTATTGTCCGCGATCGAATCGGGCAAGATTCCACCGGCGGATTTAACGGCCTATGACGTTCGTCAGATCCGTTCATTAGGAAATTCCCAACTACAGAAAAAAGTCACTGAACTCTGGGGAGAAATACGCGATTCATCGGAAGAGAAAAAGGATCGAATTAGTACGTTAAAGAAGTTATTGACATCCAGCCGTTTGGCAAACGCATCACCCTCAGACGGCCGCATCCTGTTCAACAATAACTGCGCTAAATGCCACCGTCTGTTTGGTCACGGCGAGAAAATTGGGCCGGAACTTACGGGTGCCAACCGCAACAATCTGGACTACCTACTGGAAAACATCGTCGATCCAAGCGCCGTTGTGAGCAAGGACTTTCGAATGACGATTGTTCAGACCACCGACGGACAAACGCTGAACGGATTGGTCACCGTGCGAAACGACAAAACGCTTTCCTTGCAAACACAAAACGAGCTAAAAACAATCGTATTGGACGAAATAGAATCTACCAAACGATCGACGATGTCGCCGATGCCAGATGGTATGCTGGACAATCTCTCAGAGGATCAAATCGTGAACCTAATCAGCTATTTGATGCAGCCCTCGCAAGTGCGATTACCTGAAGAAAAACTTGAACTGCCAAAACCCTAACCCACCCCCAAAACATGGCTCATCATTCAAATTTCTTCAGCGTCTTCTGCATTTGGTCTGCCGTGGCGTCGTTTTGCATGTTTATCGGTCCGTCACAAACGCTGGCAGAAGAAGTAATAACGCCACCAAATATCGTCTTAATTTTCATGGACGATATGGGATATGCCGACATTGGTTCCTTCGGGGCAACCGCCTATGAAACTCCGAACTTGGATCGGTTGGCCAAACAAGGGAGGCGGTTTACAGATTTTGTAACTTCTTCGGCCGTTTGTTCAGCCTCCCGCGCGGCTTTGTTGACTGGCTGCTACCACCGGCGAGTGGGCATTTCAGGTGCTCTGTTTCCCAAGGCGAAAGTGGGGCTCAACCAGGACGAAACGACGCTCGCAGAGATATGCAAATCGAAAGGATATGCAACGGCCTGTATCGGCAAATGGCATCTTGGCCATTTGCATCCGTTCCTTCCATGTCAGCACGGCTTCGATCATTATTTCGGCCTGCCGTATTCCAACGACATGTGGCCGCACCACCCCGACTATCTCCCCGAGACGGCAAAGCACAAAAGAAAGAACTTTCCGCCACTTCCTTTACTTGAAGACAACGCCATTATTGATGCAGACGTCAACGGAGAGGACCATGCTCAATTAACAGTCCAATACACCGAAAAATCGGTCGCGTTCATCAAGGAGAACCAGGACACACCGTTTTTTCTATACTTACCTCACACGATGGTACATGTCCCCCTGTACGTTTCTGAGCGGTTCAAAGGAAAGAGTAACGCAGGACTGTTCGGGGACGTCATGATGGAAGTCGATTGGTCCGTCGGTCAGATCATGAATACGATTGACGAATGTGGTTTGGCGGACAACACGTTAGTTATTTTCACTTCCGACAATGGGCCGTGGCTGGCTTATGGGGACCACGCCGGCAGCGCAGCTCCACTAAGAGAAGGCAAGCAAACGATGTTCGAAGGCGGCTATCGCGTGCCAACGATTATGCGTTGGACAAGTAAAATCACCCCCGATACCGCCTGCAACGAACTTGCTTCAACCATCGACATCCTGCCAACGGTCGCGCGTTTGATTGGTGCTGAACTACCCAAGAACAAAATTGATGGAGTCGACATCAGCCCACTGTTGTTCGGTGGTGAAGAAGTGAAATCGCCAAGGAAGACCTTCTTTTGTTACTACGGCGGTGGTCAACTTCATGCGGTCCGTGACGGGCAATGGAAACTGCACTTCCCGCACAAGTACAGCTCAATGGAAGCCGGCCAAGCAGGAGCAGGTGGAGTTTCCGGGAAAGCAAAGGGCCGAAAGACTGCAGAGGAGCTCTATGATTTAGTGAACGATGTGGGAGAAAAAAAGAACCTGATCCAACAGCATCCCGAAATTGCAGACCGTCTCAGGCAACTGGCTAACGAAGCCCGAAGAGATCTTGGAGACACGCTGACGAAGGCAAAAGGA
>CALDEW010000083.1 GCA_937942355.1 uncultured Pirellulaceae bacterium
GCAACGGTCGCCGAAGTTGGCGCTGGCGTGACCAACGTTGCCGTCGGCGATCGGGTGGCTGTGCGTCCGCTGAAATTCGGGGAACCTGCCGAGTTCGATAGAGGTTTCGCTCATGTTGGCAAGAACCTGAAATTCATCGGGATCGACCTGCCCGGCGGGATGCAGTCGTCATGGACGGTGCCCGATTACACGCTGCACAAACTTCCCGATTCGCTCAGCTTGGAGCATGGCGCGATGATCGAACCGGCCGCTGTTGCCTGCCACGATGTTCGGATGGGCGAAGTGGTCTCGGGCGAGACCTGCGTCGTGATTGGTGGAGGTCCGATTGGTCTGCTGATCGCACTGGTTGCCAAGGAGAAAGGGGCGCGGGTGATTCTGTCGGAGGTCAATCAGACTCGACTGGATCTCGCTCAGTCGCTGGGGCTGGAAGTAATTAACCCGATCAATACCAACGTCCCGGAGAAGGTGGCGGAACTAACCAACGGAAAAATGGCGGACTGTGTCTTTGAAGTTTCTGGATCCGCGCCCGGTGTCGAAGTGATGACCGAACTTCCCAATGTGCGCGGCCGTATTGTGATGGTGGCGATCCACCCGCAGCCCAAACCTGTCAATCTTTTCAAATTCTTTTGGTCTGAGATCCGCATGATTGGGGCTCGACTGTATCAAGAGGAAGATTTTGATGAAGCGATCGCTTTGGCAGATAGTGGCAAATTGCACTTGGAGAAATTGATTACGCAAATCAATCCAATCGAAGACGTGCAGAAAACGTTCGAAATGATCGATGCCAATCCAGACGGGATTAAGTACTTGATCCAGTGCAGCTAATTTTTCTCACAACATATTTTTGCAGACAACCAATTTTGAAGACAAATAAACGATGAGCATATTGAAGCAATTTGACTTGAGCGGAAAAACGGCGATCGTCACCGGTTGCAAACGAGGCATCGGCAAAGGCATGGCGATTGGGCTGGCCGAAGCGGGGGCCAACATCATCGGCGTATCGGCGTCGCTGGAAACCAGTGGCAGCGCTGTGGAAAAGGAGGTCACCGCATTGGGCCGGAGCTTTCACGGGTATCAATGTGACTTCGCCGATCGCGAAGCCGTTTACAAATTTATCGAACAGGTGAAATCAGAACACTCGCAGATTGACATTCTGGTAAACAACGCGGGAACAATTTTGCGAAAACCTGCGGCAGAGCATCCTGATGATTACTGGGATAAAGTCATGGAAGTGAACCTCAACACTCAGTTCATTTTGACGCGCGAGTTTGGCAAGGACATGGTCGCCAGAGGTTCTGGGAAAGTGATTTTCACCGCATCGTTGTTGACCTTCCAAGGCGGCATCACAGTACCCGGCTATGCGGCCAGTAAGGGTGGCATCGGGCAGTTGACGATGGCGTTTGCTAATGAATGGGCTGGTAAAGGCGTCAACGTGAACGCAATTGCTCCGGGGTACATTGCGACCGACAACACACAAGCATTGCAGGACGATCCTGTGCGTAGCGAACAGATCCTTGCCCGTATTCCTGCGGGGCGTTGGGGTAAGCCAGAAGATTTCAAGGGACCGCTTGTCTTCTTGGCATCCGATGCATCAGCCTACGTCAGCGGCAGCGTGATGCTTGTCGATGGCGGGTGGATGGGACGCTGATATAACGACGGTGATCATGGGGAAGGTTTTCAACCTGCCCTGCGATTCTTTAGCAGTTTTAAAACCTGCTCCGCCTGTAGAAAGAAAATTAACTGACGCGAGCGAGACAATCATGGCAAATGAAATGACGACCGTCATCGACGGCACGACTCACTATCGAATGTTCATCAACAACCAATGGGTCGATGCCTCCGATGGTCAGACAATGGATGTTGAGAACCCAACGACAGAAGAGACGATCTATGCGGTTCCCAACGGCACTGCCGAAGACGCAGTGAAAGTGCTGGAATCAGCTCAGGCTGCGCAAAAGGCTTGGGCGGCATTACCGGCGGTTGAACGCGGTCAGCACTTGATCAACTTAGCCGCGAAGATTCGTGAAAACCAAGAGCATCTGGCCAAGATTTTGGTGGCCGAACAAGGAAAAACACTTGCCTTGGCGATGGGAGAAGTTGGCGTGTCGGCGGATTTCCTAGAGTATCCTGCCCACGGAGCGCGTCGAATAGAAGGCGATATTTTTCCCTCTGATAACCCCAGTGAGCACATCCACATCCACAAAGTACCTTACGGCGTTTGTGTAGGGATCTTGGCTTGGAATTTTCCTTTTGCATTGGCCTGCCGGAAGATCGGACCCGCGTTGACCGCTGGCAATGTGATGGTCGTGAAGCCGCCAGAGATAACGCCCGTTGCCGTGCTTGAGTTAGGGCGATTGGCGCTGGAGGCCGGATTGCCAGCAGGCGTGTTGAGCGTTGTCACCGGCGATGGAGCTGGTATCGGTGCCGAACTTGTTCGAAACAAAATCACACGTCTGGTGACGATGACCGGCAGCACAAAAACGGGACAGAAGATTTTTGCTGATTGTGCTCAGAATCTTACGGCCGTGCGATTGGAGCTCGGCGGCAAGGCTCCGTTCATTCTGATGGAAGACGGCGACGTGGACAAAGCGGTCCAAGGTGCGATGGATTCGCGCTATTTAAATCAAGGTCAAGTGTGTACTTGCAGCGAACGTTTTTATATTCATGAAGACGTATACGATGAATTTTTGGAGAAATACATCGCAGCAAGCGCCCAGTTGAAACTAGGCGACCCCATGCTTGAGGATACCGATATCGGACCTAAGGTAAGTCGCGAAGAATTGGAAAAGCTGGAAGCGATGGTTGACCGAGCCGTGAAAGCCGGATGTAAGGTGGAACTGGGGGCAAAGCGCCCCGATGGCGCAGGGTTTGAGAAGGGGTATTGGTATGAACCGACCATTCTGACCGGGGCGGAGAACAGCATGGAAATCATGCGGGAGGAAGCTTTTGGTGTTGTTAGCCCCATCATGAAAATTAGTAATTTTGATGAGGCCTTGGAATTAGCCAACGACAGCGACTACGGATTGTCAGCTTTCATCTTTACCAATGACTATCGCCGGGTGCAGCGGGCGGTGGCTGAATTGGAATTCGGTGAAATTTATATCAATCGAGGTATGGGCGAGCAGCGTCAGGGATTCCATAATGGTCACAAAATGAGTG
>CALDEW010000084.1 GCA_937942355.1 uncultured Pirellulaceae bacterium
ATCGCATAGCCCAACAAATCTCCGGTTGATTGGAAGTGCTCAATCAACCGCTGCTTTAACTCTGGCGTGTTGGCGATCTCAACGATGCTGGGAGCGATCCCCATCGCTTCCTTACCGACAATATGTTCCAACGAAACTTCAAACGCCAAATCATTTCGTCCCATGCGCACTAACCAAGCAACGAACACTTCGGCCACGTTCGTTTTTTCAAAGGCCTCGCAGTCGGCCAACTTTTTCTCAAAATGTTCGATTGCGGCTGGCGTTTCCTCATTCAACAAACCAGAAAAGAAAGGCACGTGGTCGTCGTAGGTTGATTCAAACGGAGGATCGCCGGCGTACTTAAAATCGTCGGCTAAACGTTGACCATACCGACACAGGTCTTTGGCCATCTGAAAATACTCACGCGAACGAACATAACGCGCGATCCGCATGATGGAATTCAAATGCGTCGCGTCAACATGGTGCCCCGTTTCGACCACCAACCAAGGATGCTGCTCAAGCAATTCTCCCAACGTCGAATTCGTGTCGTTCGTTTCCGCGCGTTTCGCCACATCTTTACGAACGCTGGTTAGAAGATCGTCATAAAAGTACTTCAGCAAAATCTCCGCGATGGCTTCCAAATCACCTGGCGAAAAACCACCCTGATTCGCTTTCACGTCGATCGTCGTAATCGCGTTACACGTGCCGTAGGCTTTGAGCATCATCTCAAATGCGTACGCCGGGGCGATGTTCTGTCCCAAACCTAAATCAATGATCAAATCCTGATTTTCTTCGGTGACGGGAACATCCATCAACAGCCCCTTGGCCAACGCTTGGTCGCCTACCGGCTGCAGGTAAACCCAACCCTCATCCGGTTTACCAGCGCGAAACAGCAGAGTTCCAACCTCTCGACACGCTTCCAACAATCCTGACTCCAACTCATCCAGTTGGTCGCCGGCCTCATTGGTTGATGTTGGTAGCAACGACAAACCAAGCCGATGTCGGCAACGCACCTTCAGGATCTCAAACAGCTGGAAGTAGTCGCCGTCAGATTCGAATTGCTTGCACAGCATTTCGATCGCCGCTTCGGTACCATCGGCCGACAACCGGCTCTCAAATTCTTCAAAAGTAGCTTCATTCATGCGCTTAAGCCTATTTCCATCTGCCGACCGCTGCAATGGTCTCATGGAAACGTCCTTCTCATACCGGCCGTTGACGCTTACCCTTACAGGCAACGCTGATCAGATCAAAAGCCAGTAATTCCCGATGCCCGACTCGACTCATCCCAATCAACAATCACCACTGGCTCCAGCGATCGGTGTCCTCGATCTCAATAACGATCCCAACATCGCCCAGTTGCAGACGCTTGTCCATCAACAGGGCGGCACGGTTGATCGCATAAGCCTAAAAACAGTCGCCGATCCGGCTCCTGCTTTCAGTAATTTGCTCAGCGAACTAAGCATCGGGGCGATCGACATCATGATCTTTCGCACCGCTGCCGGGGTCGCTCAGTTCATGAAAAACTTGCGCCATCACGATCGGCAAAGGGCCCTCAACAGCCTAACCGACATCCGAATCATTGCCGCTTCCCCAAACGCCACATCAGCGCTTCGCACCAACGGACTGATCCCACACGTCACCGTCGATGGCGACGCCAACTGGCGCAACGTGCTCACGACCATCGACGAAAACTATCGCTCGACCGACCGCTCAGGGAGCCCCCTGGCTACGCTTCATATCGCGCTGGAAGACTGTGAGGATTGGTTCAGTTTGTCATCTGGATTGGAGGCACGCGGTGCTCGGGTACGTGCGATGGAGCTATTTCCACGGCTGGCCGAAGTCCCGACCTTGAGGGTCCAAACGTTCTTTGAACAACTCGAAGCCAACGCCTTTGAAGCTTTTTGGTTCCAATCGGCCCTCGATGCATCAGTATTTTTACGATTATCCAAACAGTTTGGTCGCGCCCGTTTGACGGATCATCTCTTAGACCATCATATTGTCATCTCAGGATCACATGCCGCGACCGAAATTCTCACTGATCGCGGCATACTGATCGACCTAACTTGCGACCAAGCAACGATCTCAGAATCACTGGATTATGTCGCAACTCAAATTTCATCACTAAGAACTCGAAAATCAAACAGCATTAAATATATGTCCGGCCCTTCTTCCAGCAGCAACGATCCAAACGCCCCCTGGTACAACAGCCCTTTCATGAAAGCATGTCGCGGCGAACCGACCGATGTCACCCCAATTTGGATGATGCGGCAAGCGGGCCGCTACATGGCGGAATACCGTGAGGTCCGTGCCAACGTTTCGTTTCTGGAGCTCTGTGCCAACTCCCAACTGTGCAGCGAAGTCATGTGCACCGCCGTCAATCGCTTAGGCGTCGATGCAGCGATTATCTTTTCAGATCTATTACCGATCTTAGTCCCCATGGGCTTGGATTTAGAATTCGTCAAAGGCGACGGGCCCGTGATTCACAATCCGGTTCGCACCACAGCCGACATCGACCGAGTCAAGCCGTTGGACAACAACGCGGAACTTGAATTCGTCATGGAAACCGTTCGGCTGACGCGGCAAGATCTACCGGCCGATATGCCGCTGATCGGTTTTGCCGGTGCTCCTTTCACGTTGGCCAGCTACATGATCGAAGGCGGAGCCAGCCGCAACTACGCGGCCACCAAAACGATGATGCACGGAGATCCGGGAGCGTGGGATCAATTGATGCAGCATCTGGTCCAGTCAATTTCGATTTACCTCAACGGACAGATCGAGGCCGGAGCCCAATGCGTTCAGCTATTTGATTCATGGGCGGGATGTTTGTCGTTTGAAGACTATCGCACTCACGTTCATCCGCACGTCCAAAAAATCATCGCCAGCCTTCCCTCGGACGTGCCCGTGATCAACTTTGCGACTGGCAATCCCGCGCTACTGCCGCTGTTGGCCGACACCCGCGCCAGTGTGATCGGCATCGATTGGCGCACCCGTCTGGATGACGCTTGGCAAACCGTTGGCCACGACCGAGCCGTGCAAGGAAATCTTGACCCCACAGTATTATTAACCAACCCCACCGAAATTCGCCGTCAAGCCAAGATCGTGCTCGACCAAGCCGCCGGCCGGCCGGGCCACATCTTCAATCTAGGCCATGGAATTTTACCGATGACCGATGTGGACAATGCCATCGCTTTAGTCGACGCCGTCCACGAATTGAGTCAAAAATAGTGAAAAGCCGTAGTGGACGAGGCCACGAGTCCGGCCCCTCCTTTACCCATTAAGATCAACCTTAATTACATCGTTTAATGCAGCTGCAGGATTTGCGGCCTCATCCACTACCGGAGAGCAATCCACCGGTCACAAAATCGGTTTCCATGCACGCGAAGGTCGCGCACCGGCCATTGTATTGCCAACAGTCTTTACAATGAGGCGATTGGCAACTGCTGCACGCAACATAGTCGCCTTCGATCGCCCCGCTACAGATGGGGCAGACGACGTCTTCAATCACCGTTAGGTCATCCTCCAAATAGGTCAGCCCTTCGACCGCGCCCAAAACCATAAGGTCGTAGACGTGTAAACAGCATCGCATGAACTTTTCAACGTCGCGCGGATCGCTGTTGATTGCCGTCGCTCGAAACGTCAGCCGACCGCGCGATGATCGCAGATTCAGACCATCTACTCCGGTAGAATGATTCCCCATCTGGCGACTCCCGCTTCTTGCCAACATCTGCATCAAAGCATGCTGCACCGGTGGCGTGATGAGATGGGTGACTTTCTTTTTGTTCCGACCACAAACCAAGAATCGTTCATGAAACGCACCGGCTCCTGGCAGCACCAAGGGCTGCTCCAGCCACCGCCCCTTATCAGATTTATCTGTCGAAATCAGCCACGTCGTTGCGCGCTCTGGCCAATCAACGCTAAACGAAATCTCCACTGGTTTACGTTTAAAAACACCTGTGCTTCGAATCTTCAAGTAACTGGGGATGCCTCGATAACGGAATCGAAAACGAGGCGAACCTGAAATGAGCATCTCCAATAGCCAAGGATTAGATACGCCGTAACCAAAGCGTTTGAAGATCATCTGGCCAATCGCATCCCATCTTCTCAGCCGCGTCGCGCAGAAGATAACGACGCCTATTCCGATCGACGCCAACGTAAACGCAGCGGCCACCAGCAACACATTCATAGCAGAAAACTCCTTAAAACTTCGCCCCCCACATTGCAGAGCCGATTCTCACCGGCCGGTTTAACGCTAAACCAATGCCTCCATCGAGTTATCTTTCATCGCAACACTCTCCCTTTCCAATTCGAACGCCGGTTGCTCGCGTTTGGCTGGTCTGGAAAAGAACACCCCCAAGAAAACTCCGCCCGCGCACGCCACTGCGCCGATCAATATACTCCAGAAATATTCCCGGGCCGCATCTGGCTGCGAAACAATACTTCCATTTATCGAAAGCGTTTCATTAGAGTCTCTCAAACGCCGAACCTGATCACTCAGCCCAGCGATCGTCTCAGAGTCCGCCAGTTTCGACGCCTTCAATTCCGCCACGACCGCTTCGGCTTCGGTGCGAGCAACCTTCAACGCATCGACGCGCGCGAGCTGGCCTTCGAGATTGGCTTGCAGCATCTGATTGTGATGACTCAAATCAGCGTAATTTTTCACCAACCCATCTTTTCCGCCATCAGCAGCCACCATCGTCTGCAACATCTCCCGCAAGACCCGGTTCTCGCCTGTCAGACTTTGGGCCGCCACCGCTTGTGCCGAATCAGCTGGCGTTTCGCTGCTCCCAAGATGTTGCCACGCGATGGCGCTGAACAAAATGACGGGAATGACCAACAGAAAAACAAGGGTCGCATCTAACCAACTGCGGTGGCTTCCGACTACAATCGTCGGAGAAACGTGATCCACATTTGACGTTGGTATGTAGCGCGGATCGTCATTCATCACAGGCTCCTTGTCGTAGAGTTTACGAAAATAGTTCAGTTCGTCGCGCCGCAGCTGGTGTGTAAACAAGCGAAAACCTCCGCTCGGTTGCATCGTCGCCCTCCCCTGTCCCGTGGATTTCTGCCATTGAAACCATCCGGCCGTTTCATTGCAGGGATCAATCACCAGCGCGACATCTTCAGGTGACGAAAAAAAATTCTCACAGATAAACAAATCCATCGGCGACAAAAACACCGTCCATCCCGGATGCGTGTGATACCAACCGACGATCCTTAATTCGGGCCGGCGACCATTGAGCTGCCGCCCGATAGCGCTCCACGTTTGGTGGGTGAACTTGAACGATCCGCGCGTCGCTTGGTAGTGTTGAGCGCGGAGGCAATCACTGATCACGACGAAAGGCTTTCCGTCGTCGTCTTCAAACGCTTGCCCCAGCATCACGCCGCCCAGTTCCACCTTCTTATTGCTGTAAGAATGCGCCACCATGTCGCGCATCACATCGAGGTCAACGAAAACTGGCATTTCAGCGCTGCGTACCTCACCTACGGACGCGACGATAAACTGAGCGTCCTGATCCGGCCGCACACCGCGTGACAATGTCCGCTGCGCCTTGGTTTGGGAAACGGGTTTGAATTGGATATCACCGTCCATTTCAGTTGTTGCCCCGTTGAAAACGCTGTCGGTTCAGACTGTTCGGCTTCGGTCGGCGCGGCCGTAGCAAAACGTATCGACGTTCCAATTCACTTTCGATCTTGACGATGTCATACAGCGGAACTCCCAACGTCGCCAGAGACAGCTGTGAATTTAGCCCACCTTCCTCCACCTCATGCATCATCTCGACCGCCATCGGCTGTTGGCAATCTTTACAGACTGCCAGTTCGGCGGCCACCTTGGAGCGCGTGCGGTGAACCCCAATTGATACATCGCAACCATAACAGCTCACCGTCGTTACAAAATCACGATCCAAGACAAGTCGCAAATGCTCTTCTTCAGAAAAAGCGTTCAATTGCTTCAACCGATCGAACAACACTTGAGCACTGGATTCAATATCGAAATCAATTTCAACGATGTCGTCGTAAGTTTCATGAGACAAGCAGTTTTCCTTCAAAGGGTACTCGGTTTGATAGACGCTGTTGGTCATGCCGTTGAAAACGATCGCTGCTCCCTCAGCCACTGGCAAGTCATGCAGTAGTTTCAGCGTTTCTTGCACCTGCACGCCACCAATGATCGACGCAATCGTCGGAGCCGTTGGCACCCTGCCCTGCTGGATCTCTTCTTTTTTTAGCAGCGGGCAACTGTATCGCAGCGCGATCAACCGATAGTCATTCTCGGTCATCCCACATTCGTAACACGGGCCATGTGGTGGAACAAATACTTTTGCGACGCCATTGATTTCCTGAATCCCACCATCAACCCAAGGCGTGCCCGTTTTGAAGCACATCCGGTTCACCCACAGCCGCGCGGCGCGATTGTCCAAGCACCCGATCACTACATCGGCATCGCGCACCAACCCCAACCCAATATCGCTGGTCACGTCGGCGTGATGACTGAAGATTCGGCAATCCGGATTCAGTTCTCTGGCCATCTCGGCGGCCACGGCGGCCTTGCTTTGGCCAGTATGCTCTTCCCGAAACAGGACCGATCGCGAAAGGTTGGATGTTTGCACGTGATCGAAGTCAACAACGTGAATTTCGCCCAGCCCAAGCAACGTTAGATTTTTCAAGACCTCGTTTCCCAAAGCGCCCGCTCCGACGACCATCACTTTGGAATTGCGAATACGTTTTTGGTCCCACCATTGAATCAACCGAAGTCGATCGTAGCGATCTTCGTCGTCGATCATGACCGGGCTTTGATTTTTTATCACAGATCGAATCATTTTGTATGCGCTCCGTATTTGATCAACTAATCACGGGTTAAGAGTATTTGTTTTCCAATTTCCAATTTCCAATTTCCAAAATTCAAAATTCAAAATTCAAAATCCGAAATCCGAAGTCCGAAATTCAAAATCAGAAATCCAATGGCCACAACTCAAATAAACTCGATCTCGCTCTGCTCCAGCGTTTCACCAAGAAACACCGCATCTTCTTCCCGCTTTACTCTGGGCGGTTTCGAAACCAACTGCACCTCAACATCCTGGCTACAATCGCGAATCGATCTTTCGTCCAATGGCAACTGATACTCAGATTGCTCCCGCGCCCAAATCGCCGCCTCGCGATTGTACGGACTGTTCACATCAAAATTGGCATACCGCACCATGTCCCACAGCATCTCAACCATCTTGCTCAGCGTGAGACTTGGCACCCAATGTGTCCCGTATCCGCCCAAACAGACCACACCGTTGTTGGAAATGTTCGGGTGATAAATGGGCGTCTGCCAGATCAGTTGAGGAATCATTCTTGGATACGCGGCCCCAAGATTCACAACCACTTCATGCCGATGGACCAGCTCCACCTTCCCAACCACTGAACGCGCGACTCCGGTGCCCTGAAATTTCAAACGGTATCGCTGAGGCAATCTGCCAGGTGCTTCGAAGGAGAACACCGAACTCGATTTCGCCAATTCAGCGACGCCATAATAGTCCGCTTCCAAACGTTTCTCTCTCGGTGACTTTTTCATCACTTCCTCCAATACCACGGTAACCAATCACGATTCAGCCTGCCACAATTTCTGGATAAACAATCAGATGATCCCCATCACCGACCATGGATTGAACCAGCGTTTGATGCTCATTGAGGCGTTTGCCGCCCTCTTTGTGGTCCAAGCTATAACTCATCGGCTGCCCGTCGGGCCCGATGACCGGCAAGTTCATCTTGGTGATGATGCTGGGGATGATCCGGGCCACCGTTACCGTTTCAGAAACGACCGCCTCCACACTTTTGGCGCCCGTCTGATCCAAGAAAGTGACTGTCACACCCGTTCGATCGTCTTCGTCTGCCATCCCAAGTGCTCCCAATAAATGCCTTGAACCAATACCCTCAAAAGTCGCGCTATTTCGGCGCCCAAATACTCAATTTTTCGCGAGTCCGTCGTTCTCGAGCGGTAGTTCGCCAATAGCGAACGAACATTGGGGAAATTTTTGAAAGAAAGTCGCTGGTCGCGGAGCGTTTGCCCCGAAGCGTCGTGAAAAGGTTCCTCGAAGAACCGGATGGCATGCGTTCAATGCCACTTACTTTAAAAATATCCCGAAGAGATAACAGCTACCATCCGGTGGTTTGAGCGTAGCGCACACCACCGGAAATTAAGTTCTACACCGTCCGACCGCGATAGGGTGTCGCAGCACTAGTGCTGTGTTCCAACTTAGATTTAGGGTTGGAGGTAGTGGATGAGGCAACGAGTCCTGCCCCTCCATTACCCTTTGATTCACCCTTTGATGCATCGTTTAATGCAGCCGCAGGATTCATGGCTTCATCCACTACCCTAAAATTAAGACGTAACGCAGCACTAGCCCTAAGTTTACGACTTGCTACGACCCTTTCAGGGTCGAAAAGTTATGAGAATACTGATCCGGAGGTATTCGCTACGCTCGACCTCCGGCTAATGGCTATGACCCCATTCGGGGTATTGGGCGTGGTTTAACAACCACGCACCTAAAATAAATGCCATCGGCCTTGGGGCCTCACGCTAATAAGTCGAGCGGTTGGAGCAGTTGATTTGGCGTCCAACTACACGTCGCTGGCCAAGATTCCGTAAGCTACGGAGTCTTCGAACTTTCCGGATTTTTTCACGTGGTCGCGAAACACGCCTTCTTTTTGCATGCCAAGTTTCTCCATCACGCGCCCTGAGGCGGGATTGCGCACCATGTGATACGCCACGATCTTGTGCAGACGGAGCTTTTCAAAGCCGAATTTCATCAATACGTCCGCCGCTTCGGTTGCCACGCCTTTGCCCCAATGCGATTGGTCAATCCAAAAACCAATTTCGCCTTTGTCATCTTCTCGGCAAATCTCCAAGCCAATCCCACCGATCAACAGCGGGCTGGATTCGTTTTGCGAGTCCTCCGCCGCTTCTTCTGGTGGATTCCAACAAATTCCATACACGGCGGCCGACTGCGATCTCCAAATTGCGCCCTGACTTTGCAGCCATTGCCGAGCCATCTCCTCGGTATAGGGCAAAACCATTGACCGCATCGTTGATGCTACCGCTTCATTGTTCACGATTGAGCGAATCGCCGGAGCGTCAGCCAGCACGAAAGGGCGCAGCAATAACCGCGCAGTCTTCAAAACGGGCTGCGGAGGAGGGTTTTTTTGGGACTTAATGTCGGACATGATGCTTTTATACAACGTTCGGGGCGATCAAGTTCCGGTTTTAACGATTACCTAGAAAAAAAACACCGCCAAATCTTGCCTCTTCGCGAAGGAAACCGGTCCCGAACAAGCCGTAACCTAGAGTTTTTCGTCAGACCGATAAAGACGGCAATCAACACGTGGTTGCCATGGTCAAAACCGAAGAGCGAAAGCCACCTCCCATGAGTGATCAACTAAACCGATTCTTTCAAAATTCCTTCAACGCCGATCAAAAGGCTCAAGAAGTCAACAGTTTCGACGCTATTTCCGATTTGGAGATGGTTAACCACATGGAAGTCGATCAATACGGAACTTTTTTGCTCACCGACGCCGTCCGCCCTGCTGCGGATCTAAAAATTAAGCCCACACAAGGCTATCGTCATGACGTTTACGTCGATGAAGAAACCGACGCCAAAGTTCCCGTGATCATGGCCGCGGCATCCAAAGAGAAACTCTTTCCACTGTTCATGCAACTGATCCAGCGTCTTGGCCCGACGGTCGACGTTGTTTTGGAATCCAGCCACGCCAACAATGATCTGGCTCACGTCGATCTGTACCGCGAACACATCGACATGTCTGTGTTGACCAGCATTCTCTACGATTACGAAGACCTTCTGTTGAATGATGGTTGCACCGGCATTGCTGTACTCAATCCAAACACGCCTCAAGAAATCCAATTTGAAGAACACAAACTTCTGATCGTCTACGGCAGCCCACTGGAGCCGTATGAATTTCAGCTTGAATCAGCCGGTGTCCGCGAAAGATCGAACATGAAGTTCATCACCGAAGCCGAACACGTGCACTCTTCTTCGGAGAAATACGCACTCCGATTCGAACAACTGAGAACGGATTTGGGCCTCGACGGCAACCAGCGTCCGGCATCTTTTAACGAGAGCCA